>CASFKT010000036.1 GCA_949295195.1 uncultured bacterium
CGCCAACGAAAAAACCGTTGACTTGAACATCTTTGAGGCTTATGCTATACTTGTTTCTGTATGAATCTGCAAGGCAATCCTGTGCGGGACTCATACAGGCTTTCCTGCAAATGGGGCAATTTTACAATGGCGTCTTTTCAAACAATGCAACCATTCGCTGTGCCAATTTGAAGTCGATATTGATCCGATTTTGTGCCAATACAACTTTCTACAATTTTTCTACAACTTTTGCCCCGAACCAGACGGCACAGGAGGACATCCTATGGAATCCAAAAAGTTAGAAAACCCTCGTAAAAATGGTGCTTTTTCAACACATCAGGCCGTGATGAAACCGGATGAAGAGACCGGCGGGGTGTTCCCCACGATGAAGCCGCTGGACTGACGGACAGCCCGCAAACCCGCATGAAATCTAGGTTTTCGAGTAGTCGGGTTTACTACAGTTACAACAATTTTACTACAAATGAAAATCCTTGGAAAAGACACGGGACCGCCGGTACGCTGGCGGTCCCGTTTTGCTATTACGATATGGAGTTGAACAAACAATGAGAGAGGATTTGGAATTAGCTCCCGTATTTCATTTATTCTGGGTAGTTCACCTATATTCTAAACGGAAGCATATTAAATTCTTAATTTGTTCTCAAATGATCACTGTCCGGAAGGACCTACATTCCAAGTCTTTCCGGACAGTGCGTTTATTTGCTTCTTGATGGAAGTGTACTGGATTTTGCTCCGTCTGTGGTTAGCTCGACCCTGGTAATCACCATACTGGAATATATGAGTACTTTTGAAACATCAAATTGAGTAAATTCAAAATTCGACCGCAATCTGTATAATGTTTTAGCGGCTTCGGCCAATACTTCGAGATCCAAATGAAAGGGCTAAGCTGGCGAGATCCGTATCATAGACAAACACCCATTTTCCATTGTATCTGTACGCATAGGCATAGCGTCCATCCGGGCGTTGGTATTCTTCTTTGTGAAGGTTGCGCCCACAATTTATCTTTTCTGACTTTTGCCATAAAGTACCTCCTGATTGCAGTGAGACTGGAATGATTTCTAAGTCCAGCTCAGCACCCGGCCAGAGATTAGCGGCCTGGATCTAGAGTAGAAGGAGCACGTCCAAAAGATGCGCGCGGCCATGCCGGACGTTTTGGAGGGACCCAGCGGCTCATGGGTGCCCGGAACTACATCATGCGCTGGAGCAATGTGAACGAACTCATTTGCTGCCCACAGCTTCAGGATGAAGCCAGTGTTCAGTATGATATGAAAAAAGACGTGAACGCTGGATCCACGTCTTTTTTCATATCATATGCTCTTGCTGTCCTGAGAATCCCTAGGCCTTGTTTAAAAAATGTCAACATGCCCAAACGGCGGTTTTTTTCCGATATGCTGCGTTAATTTTCCTTGCAATCCACCAAGGATTGCTGCGTCAAATTGCCGTGTCTGGCGAAAAATCCCTCGCCGTTAGGCACATTTCCAATTTTCAAACAAGACCTAGCGGGTCTGAACATATTTTTACAAAAGCTACCGTCCAAAGTATTCCGCAATGACTTTCATCCGATCCGACTGAGCCACATGGAAGGGGCAGCGGCGGTCGCAGTGGCCGCAGGAGATGCAGTCGGAGGCATGCTTTTCCAGCTTCCCATAGTGGTCCGCCGCCATGGCGTCGCCGATCTTTGCCAGATCGTAATACTTGTTGATAAGGCCGATGTTCAGCCCTGCCGGGCAGGGGGCGCAGTGGTTGCAGTACACGCAGGTGCCGGTGACGTCCTTGGGGGTGAAGGTCCCCAGGACGGAGTAGTCCCGCTCCTCCGGGGAGGCGTCCAGCCATGCCAGGGCCTCCTTCATGTCCTCCAGGTTCCGGATGCCGGGCAGCACCGTCAGCACCCCCGGCTTGTCCAGGGCGTACTGGAGGCACTGGACCTTGGTGAGGGCCTTGCCGAAGGGGGAGGCCTGATCGCTGAGCAGCTGTCCGGCGGAGTAGGGCTTCATGACGGAGATGCCGATCCCCTCCGCCTCACAGCGCTGGTAGAGCTTCATCCGCTCCGAGGCGCTGCCGATGGCGAACTCCCCGTGCTGGTAGTCGTAGGCGGGGTTGATGGAGAACATCAGCTGCTCCACCAGGCCGATGTCCAGGATCTTCTGGATCAGCTCCGGCGTGTGGGAGCTCAGACCGATGTGCCGCACCACGCCGGACTTCTTCATTTCCAGCAGGTAGTCCAGCACGCCGTTTTTCTGGTATGCCTTCCAGTCCCGCTCCTCGTCCAGGCAGTGGATCATGCCGAAGTCGATGTAGTCGGTCCTCAACTCCTTCAGCTGCCAGTCCACCTGGCGCTTGATGGTGTCCAGGTTCGTGGTCCAGCCGTACTCCCCGCTCTCATAGTTGGCGCCGAAGTGGATCTGATAAAACAGCTCCCTCCGCACGGACCCCAGGGCCGCCCCCACATAGGGGAAGGTCCTGGCTCCGGCGGTGGCGAAATCCAGGTAGTTGACTCCGTGCTCATAGGCGTAGGTCAGCGCGGCTGCCGCCTCCTGTTCCGTGGTATCAAAAATGGGGCCGGTGCCGATGCCAATGACACCGATCTTGTCCCCGGTCTTGGGGTGAATTCTGTATTCCATCGAACTTCTCCATTCTCTGTTTTCATAGACGGCGGCCCAGCTCATAGGCCTCCTTGGGGTAGCGGGAGCGCTTTGTCATGGACGGGGTCCCGCAGCCCATGCCCAGCACCGTGCCCTGATCGTCCAGATCCAGATAGCGCACCAGAGTGCGGTAGTGTGCCTCCAGGGCCTCAAAGGTCCAGCTGTCCGCGTTCCAGGCGGCGCAGAGCAGGGCGGACTTCATGTGCTTCCGGGTGATGCTGCTGTTGATGGCGCAGAACCGGTCCACCAGGATCTTCAGCTGGGCGGACATCCCGTAGTAGTAGAGGGGGGTCACAAATACCAGCATGTCCGCGTCCAGGATCTGCCGGCGGAACTGCTCCATGTCGTCCTTCTGGACGCAGGGGCCCTCGTACCCGCAGCGGACGCAGCCGGTGCAGGGGTGGAGATCGGCGTGGGCCGCGTCGATGACCTCCACCGTGTGGCCCGCCTCCCTGGCCCCGCGGATGAATTCCTCCGCCAGGAAATTGGAGGAGCCGTGCCGGTTGGGGCTGCCCTCCAGAACAAGAATCTTCATTTGAACTGCCTCCTCATGCTTATGCGCGGCTTCTTATAAAAAGGCCCGCAGCAGATTGCCCACAAAGGACTTGGTCAGCTCGTAGATGGAGCAGTGGGTGTACTCCACATGGGCCGCCTCCATGGCCGCCAGCTGTTTCTCCGTGTGGGAGGTGTAGGGGTAGACGCCGAACAGGAAGGGAAAGAAGGCGTAGAGGAAGGCTTGGATCTCCTCTGTGGTCAGATGGGGAAACGCCTCCTCCAGACAGCGGGAGACCGCCCGCAGCGCGCCGGCATAGGCCTGCTTGAAGGCCACCAGGTTTTCCAGCCGGCTGTTCCCCTCCATGTCATAGAGGTTCATGCTCATCAGCTTCAGCATACAGCCCCGCTTTTCCAGCGTGCGGGCCATCCCATCCGCAAACTCCCCGGCGGACATCGGTCCGTCCCGCCGGGCCAGCTCCTCCAGATCCGCGATCCAACGCTCATGCTCCCGCTGGAGCAGGGCCAGAAAGATCTCCTCCTTGGTCTGAAAGTAGTTGTAAATGGAGGTGCGGGTAAAGGAGGTTTTAGCCCCGATGTCCCGGATGGTGATGTCCCGGAACCCCATGGTCTCATAGAGGGCGGCACAGGCGTCGATGATCTCTTCCTTTCTGGCGTGGGTCAGTTCTTCCGATCCTTTGGGCATGGCCGCCTCACCGCCCCAGAACGGACTTGGCCCAGGCCGCCGCGCCGCTGTTCACCAGCTTGCCCCGCTTCCAGTTCCCCTTGGGGCAGTGGTCCTCCAAACTCTTTTCCGCCCTGCTGATGCCGCTGCCTCCGGAGGTGGCAAAGGGGATCAGGGTCTTACCGGAAAAGTCGCAGCTCTCCAGAAAAGTGTCCACGACCCGGGGTTCCACAGCCCACCAGATGGGAAAGCCCACGAATACCGTGTCATACTGCTCCATGTGCTCCGCCGGCTCCGCGATGGCGGGGCGGCAGGCCGGGTCGTTCATCTCCCTGGTGCTGCGGCTCTTCTTGTCCATCCAGTTCAGGTCGGCGTCCGTGTAGGGCTCCGCCGGGCGGATCTCATACAGGTCGGCGTCCACGGCCTGGGCGATCTCCTTCGCCGCCCGGGCGGTCACGCCGCTGGCGGAAAAATAGGCAACCAAAATTTTGCTCATGTTCTTTTACTCCCTTTCTGCGTTTACAGTTCGATCAGTTCGTACTCCCGGGAACCGAAGCCCAGGTCAGCCGCGGCCTCGATGGTGTGGATGCCGTTGCGGCTGTTCACCCGCTCCATGAAGTGCTCCTTGCCGGGATCATCGGAGTTTACCACCAGGTCGATGCAGGCCTGGTCGATGGCCACCGGGTCCAGAGAGGCCAGAATGCCGATGTCCTTCATGCAGGGGTCCTCCGCCACCGCGCAGCAGTCGCAGTCCACGGACAGATTCTTCATCACGTTGATGAAGGCGATCTTCCCCTGAAAATGCTCCGCCACGCTGGAGGCGGCGTCGGCCATGGCCTCCGGGAAGACCACAGGGCTGGCGTGCTGCTGCCAGGTCTTGAAGCGGTCGTCGGTCTTGCCGGCGGAGTGGATCAGGGCCTTGCCCCTGGCGCTGGCACAGCCGATGGCCAGCTGCTTCAGAGCCCCGCCGTAGCCGCCCATGGGGTGCCCCTTGAAGTGGGCCAGCACCAGCATAGAGTCGTAATTCAAGATGTTTTTGCCCAGGTGATTCTCCTTGAGGATTTTTCCGTTGGGGATGGGCCAGACCACGTCCGGACCCTCGGCGTCCATCAGGTCCACATCAAAATATTTGGTCCAGCCGTGCTCCTCCAGGAGCTTGCGATGGGCCTCTGTGTGGTCACGCACGCCGGCAGTGGCGTCGCCGTAGGCGGTATTGCATTCCACCACGGTGCCGCGGACCTCCTCCACCATGGGCCGCCAGAACTCCGGACGCAGGAAATTCTGGTTGCCCTTCTCCCCGGAGTGGACCTTCACCGCCACCTTGCCGGGCAGCTGCACTCCCAGGGCGTGATACAGTTCAACAACTTTCTCCGGGGTGATCTCCCGGGTGAAATAGACCTTTGACTTCATAGAAAAACCTCCCTTTGCAGACCGTGTGGTGATTGTTTTAAAATTCTGACACGATGTCAGCAACCGTAATATACCACCATTCTGACATTGTGTCAATATATTTTGCGCAATATTCCGGAGTAAAAAACGGAGGCCCCCCCACTTGGGGGCCTCCGTGCAGCTCCGGGGGCGTCAGGCAAAAGCCCTGCCTCAAAATTCGTACTGAAAGAAGGTGGATTTGTTGAGAAAGTCCTCCGCTTTATGGACCAGTTCGGTCACATCCGTGCCGTCGGCCAGGACCGCCGGGCCGGGGATACAGCGGTCCTCCTTATGAAGTCCGTGCTTGGCCTTCTGACAGGAGAAGTAATTGCCCTCCGCGCCGAAAGTGGGCACCGGTTGGAGCATACAGGCGTTGTAGGTGTCCAGAATGTCCGCCGCACTGACCCCGTTGGGGTTGACCGCCTCGTAGGGGGTAAAATCCGCCGTGCCCACCGGGCCGCTCTGCCGGTAGAGTACGACAGTCTGGCGCAGGATCTCCAGCTCGCTCTCGTTCATAGGCTGGAACTTCTGGAATGTGGCGGCATTGTCCTCCATCTGTTCCGGGGTTGACATGCCGGAGAGCACGGCCAAAACCCCGTCGAGCCCAGCGGCGAACCGCAATGCCCAGGACACCGTGGAGTATTCCGGCCGCGCGGCCCTCATCAGCATCTCAGCCGCCTCCGGGACTTTCGCGAGCATGCCGCCCTTTACCGGCTCCATGACGATGACCTGTCTGCCGTGGGCGCGAATGGTCTCATAGCACTGACGGGCCTGAATGTACCGGGCGTCCCAGTCGAAGTAGTTCAGAGCGATTTGTACTGCCTCTACCTCCGGGTGATCAGTAAGAATCTGGTCCAGCACATCGGCGGTATCGTGGAAGGAGAAGGCGATGTGTCGGATTTTGCCCTGTTCCTTCCACTGCTTCATGTGCTCGAACAGATGGGCGTCCCGGATAATCTGACGGTAGCGCATCCAGTTTACATTGTGGAGCAGATAGTAGTCAAAGTAGCTTACGCCGCACCGCTCCAGCTGCTGGGAAAAGATTTCCTCCGCCTGTCTCTCATCGGCGATGGCGAAAATGGGGAGCTTGGAGGCCAGCACGAAGCTATCCCGGGGGTGGCGGCGCACCAGACACTTGTTGACCGCTGTCTCACTGGCCCCGTTGTGGTAGGCCCAGCTGGTGTCGAAGTAGGTGAAACCCGCTGCCAGGAAGCGATCCACCATCTGGCTGACCTGCGCATAGTCGATGTCCGTGGCTTCTGGGGAGTGCTGGGGCAGGCGCATCATCCCGAATCCAAGCTTGCTGCTGTTCCCCGGTACAGGGGTCCGTTCTCCGCGAGGCAGAGTGGTATATTCCATCACCAATTCCTCCTGTTATGGTTTGTTTGACTCCATTTTAGCGCTCTTTTCCTTGACAGGGAATGACCAGAAATGCTACAGTCTATATACAAAAAGTAAACAGATAAGGAGGGCGTCTCATGCTCAGCCAGCAGCTGCAAGTGTTTTTGCAGGTGGCGGACTGCGGCAGCTTTACCAAGGCTGCCAGGCGGCTTATGATCACGCCGGCGTCGGTGATGAAACATATCAACACTTTGGAGGGACGCCTGGGTGTGACGCTGTTCAAGCGGGACAAGAAGGGCGTGGTGCTGACCGCGGCGGGGCGGTCACTGGTGCAGGACGGAAAGAAAATGGCGGCGCTGGCCAAAAATGCGGAAGCCAGAGCCAAACGTGCGGAGCAGGAGGAGGGAATTGTCATTCGGGTGGGCTCGTCCCTTCTGAACCCAAGTAAGGCATTGACCGACCTGTGGGGGCCGCTCCGTGCTGCCTATCCCCAGTATAAGTTCCATATTGTGCCCTACACTGACACCAAGGAGGAACGTCTCGCCATCATCGCCGCATTGGGTGAGAAGTTTGATCTGTTGGTGGGTGCTTTTGACTCCAAGAGAATCCTGACCCAGGCGAACTATCTGATCCTGGGCGACTATCATCTCTGTGTGGCCGTACCGAAAGGTCACCGGCTGGCGGCAAAAAAAGTACTCTCGATCCAGGACCTGCACGGGGAGCGGCTGATTAAGGTCAAGCGCGGCGAGACGGAGCGGTTGGACCACTTTCAGGATATCCTCCAGCTGACGCATCCTCAGATCATTGTGGAGGAAGCCGATTACTACTATGATCTGGATACCTTTAACGCCTGTGAGCAGAACGGTGCCCTGCTGCTGACCCTGGATGCCTGGGCAGAGATCCACCCGTCTCTCATCACACTCCCGGTGCAATGGGACTACACGGTGCCTTATGGCATCTTGTATGCTAAGGAACCTTCACAAGAGGTGCTCCAGTTTCTCCAGATTCTGAAAAGTGCTCTTCCGGAATGATGTAACCCGATTCTTTAAGGAGTTGGAACACAATAGGGAAATGGGGGCTCTACCGCCCGGCTTTTTCGAATCAGAGCGATTGCAAGGAAGAGAGGACGCAGCGTGTGGCCGCAGTGTATGATGGGCGGAACGAAGGCGGGACGGTTGCTGCAAGGACGGCAAGCTCAGTAGATTATATCAAACATATCATCCATATAGAGACTGATGAAGACCTCTTTATCCCTCTCAGAGCGAGGTGTCCACAATCTGTTTAATTTGTAATTGGTAATCTGGAATGGAAATCTCCTTTTTATATATAAGGTATGAATTTGAGTCCGCCAGTGAAAAAATCGTTGACTTGAACATCTTTGAGGCTTATGCTATACTTGTTTTGTATGGATCTGCTTGGCAAACCTATACAAAATTCATGCAGGCTTCACTGCAAGCGGGACGGTTTTTAGAATTTTCCTTTGAAAACAACGCAGCCATTCGTTGCGCCGATTTCAAGTTTCAAGGCGTCATTGAGCCGTTTTTGCGCCAATACAGCTTTTGCCTCGAATCAGACGGCGCAGGAGGACATCCTAATGGAATCCGTTAAGTTAGAAGAACTGCGAAAAAATGGTGCTTTTTCAGCGCGTCAGGCCGGGATAAAACCGGATGAAGAAGCCCGAGGAGTGTCCCCCGCAATGAAGCCCCTGCACTGACGCATATATGGCATACCGATGGAAATTTTTCCCGTTGGTATGCCTTTCTGCGCATCCCTGGAAGATAGATAGAAGGAGCGACCCAATGGAGTGGATCACAAGCCGGAAAAATCCGCTGCTTACCCAGATTCGGAAGCTGGCCTCCGGAAGCGGCCGGGACCGCCGGGAGACGGGGGAGTATCTGGGGGACGGAAGGAAACTGTTGGAGGAGGCCCTGAAGTGGCGCGCCCCCCTCACCACCGTGGTGGTGTCGGAGGGGGTGGAGCTCCCCGCCCTGCCTTCGGAGGTGCGGGCGGTCCAGGTGCCCAGGGACGTGATGGAGACCATCTCCCCCATGAAGACCCCCCAGGGGGCCCTGTTTTTGGCCCGCCTCCCGGAGACGAGGCCCCCGGAGACGCTGACCGGGGACCGGTATCTGGTGCTGGACGGCGTGCAGGACCCGGGTAACGTGGGGACCATCTGGCGCACCGCCGACGCCCTGGGGGCGGACGGCCTGATTCTGGTGGGAAACTGCGCCGACCCGTACAGCCCCAAGGTGGTGCGCTCCTCCATGGGGGCCTGCTTCCGCCTGCCGGTGTATGAGACGGACGCCGGCGGCCTGTGCGCCCTGCTGGAGCGCTCCGGCATCTCCCTGTCCGCCACCGCCCTGCGGGAGGACACGGTCTCCCTGGAACAGGCACGGCTGGACCGGGCGGCGGTGGTCATCGGCAGTGAGGGGAGCGGGGTCTCCCCGGAGCTCCTGGCCCGCAGCGGACAGACCATCAAGATCCCCATGCGGGAGAGGTGCGAATCCCTGAACGCGGCGGCCGCCGCCGCCATTGTCCTGTGGGAAATGGCCAGGAACCCATAAAAAAGCGGGCCGTGGGGCCCGCTTGAACGGTCAGGATTTTGTGGGACGTTTCCCAACCCCCAGCTTGTAGTACACCCCCTGGATCAGGGCCATGGAGCACACCAGGGACACCAGAAACAGCAGATAGGCGGGAACATAGCTGCCGAACCGGTCGGCCAGCATCCCCGGCATTGGTCCCGTGAGCAGGGAGCCCAGCATGTAGGCGGAGGACAGCCATTTGACCAGCCGGTCGTAGTCCGGCCCGGCGCTCAGGTCCCCCGCCCACACCGACAGAGACACCGAGGACAGGGGCATCCCCAGGGCGGTGAAGACGAAAGCCGCGAAGGCCAGCGGAATACTTCCGCTGGGAGCCAGGCAGCACAGGGAGAAGCCGGTGAGAAAGACGGCGTAAACCGACCAGTTGGCCCAACGGCTGCCAAGCGTGTCGCTGAGGCTGCCATAGAGTACCTTGGAGAGCATGAGAACCAGCCCAAACAGAGACATAAGCAGAGCCACAGTTCCGCTGTCATAGTTCTCAGAGGTATAGAGAACGCTCAGGTGGGAGAAACCCGGGCCGCAGGGGCCGCCGGTGAGAAAGGCGGCCGCA
>CASFKT010000037.1 GCA_949295195.1 uncultured bacterium
TCCCGGTCAAAGAGGATGCACCGGCTGCTGGTGGTCCCCTGGTCCAGGGCGGCGATATAGCGCTTCATGGGCGGCACCTGCCTTTTGTTTGTTATTATGACAGAAAACGCGGGGGATGTCAAATTAGGGGCTTTTTGCAGGGGGAGTGCGCCGCCTGCAGGCGGCGAGTGACTTTGCCCGCGGCGGCAAAGTCACCAAAACGCCGCCGGGGTTTGCTCCGAGGAGCACCGTTCCGGTGCTCCAAGTCGCTGCACCCCGGACCCCATTACGGGGGACGCGCTACTGAGAGGCTGTGCAATATTTCCGGCGCGCAAAATTTGAGTGGTTGGTCGCAATTCCCGCCGGGCCACTGGGCCCTGGGCTTGCAAAAATTGCCGCTGCTGCGGTTCCACGACTGCGCCTGTCGGCTCCGAGCCAACGCTCCCGGCTTGTTTTCGGCCGTAGGGGCGGCCCCATGTGGCCGCCCGAAAGCCTTCCCCTGGGGGAAGGTGGTCCCGAAGGGGCCGGATGAGGGAGCAGCTTTCCAACCTGCTGATGTGGACGTAATCTCTTTGTAGGGGAGGCCCTTGGGGCTCCCGCCAGGATACGCACCGGGAGCGTTGGTTCGGCAAAGCCAGGCGCGGCTGTGGAGCCGCACCAGATGAAATTTTCCACAAAGTCAGGCCCCAGTGGGCCGGCAGGGATTTAGACCAGCCACTCAGATTTTGCGCGCCGGAAATTTCCTGCCCAACCCAAGGGGTAACCCCTGTAATGGGGGACCGGGGGAAAGCCGTCATTGGCGAACGAAGTTCGCCTCTGCGGCGTCCCCCGGCGATCCTTTGGGTACTTTCCCATCGTTGGGAAAGTACCTCGCCGCCCGCAGGCGGCGAAATCCCTGCGATTCACAGAAACAAAAAATCAGTGATTGGCCAGCCGGTAGATTTCCAGAATATCCTCATACCCCAGCACCCGGAAGGCCCCGATGGTGCGCT
The DNA here is from genome assembly GCA_949295195.1 of uncultured bacterium. Classification (GTDB taxonomy): domain Bacteria; phylum Bacillota; class Clostridia; order Oscillospirales; family Oscillospiraceae; genus Lawsonibacter. Next base: position 972 of record CASFKT010000037.1, read on the forward strand.
GGCCGTAGAAGGTGCACCGGCGGGCCAGCTCCTCCAGCTCCTCCTCCGTCTGGAGGCCGCAGCCCAGCTCCACCAGACTGGTGGGCATGTCCAGGGAGCGGAAGAAGTCCACCGTCCGGGCGATGGCCTCCTGGGCCAGCTCCTCCTGGGTCTTCCCGGCGGGGTCCAGACCCCACACCTTCACGCCATACTGGGCGAAGCGGGCGGGGTTGGTTTTCCAGCAGTAGGCGGCCCAGCTGCCCCACACGGCGGACAGGGTGGCCCCGTGGGCGAAGTCGAACCGGGCGCTGAGCTCGTGGCCCAGCTGATGGGGGGCGAAGTCCTTGGGGGCCCCCAGGCCGGTGAGGTCGTTGTGAGAGAGACTGCCCGCCCACATGAGTTCGCTCATGGCCTGGGCGTCGCGGGAGTTTTCATGGGCCCGGGCCCCGCAGGCGATCACTGTGCGCAGCAGTCCCTCGGCAATCTCGTCGGTGAGCAGATTGCCGGTGACCGAGGTGAAGTACCGGTCCAGAGTGTGCATCATAATGTCCACCACCCCGCAGGAGACCTGGTAGGGGGGCAGGGTGTAGGTGAGCTCCGGGTCCAGAATGGCGAACTTGGGCCGGAGCAGGTCGGAACCCAGCCCCCGCTTCACCAGCGTCTCGTCGTGGGTGAGGACGGCGGTGTCGCTGGTCTCGCTGCCGGAGGCGGAGATGGTGAGCACCACCCCGATGGGCAGAATCCGCTCCACCGGCCGCTTCCGCTGCCAGAAGTCCCACAGATCGGCCTCCGGGTTGGCCGCCCCCAGGGCGATGGCCTTGGAGGCGTCGATGACGCTGCCGCCCCCCACGGCCAGGATCAGGTCGGCACCGAAGTCCAGGGCCTTCTGCACCCCCTCCCGGGCCTGAAACAGGCGGGGGTTGGGGTGGACGCCGCCGAAGGTGTCGTGGGCCAGTCCCGCTCCGTCCAGAGAGGACAGCACCCGGGAGAGGAGCCCGCTGGCCTTGGCGCTCTGTCCGCCGTAGACCACCAGAACGCGCCGCGCCCCCAGCTGGGCGGCCTTGGGGCCGGCCTGGGCCTCGGTGCCGGGGCCGAAGACAATGGCGGTGGGCTGATAAAATTCAAATGCATGCATGGTACGGAAGTTCCCCCTTTCCAAAACTTGAAACCATAAGAAAATGGTAGCACAACCGCTGTCCGGTGGCAAGGGGAGGGGGACCATTTTCTCCCGGAACGCATAGGCTGGGATGTGGCACAGCCACATAGAACGATCCAAGGAGAAGGAGCGTATCCTGCTATGAATCATTACCTTCCATCCGACCGGGGCGGCCGGCCCTGTGGGGAAGTGGTGGCCTATCTGACCACCGCCCGCCCTACGGACTGCTGCTGTCCCGCCCCGTGCCCGCCTCCTTGTCCGCCGCCCTGTCCTCCGGTCTGGGGCCCCACCGGCCCCACGGGACCCCAGGGGCCCACCGGTCCAACCGGCCCCACCGGGCCCCAGGGGATTCAGGGACCCCAGGGCTTTGCCGGCCTGCCCGGCCCCACTGGCCCCACCGGTCCGCAGGGGACGCCCGGGCCCGATGGGCCCACTGGTCCCACCGGTCCTCAAGGTAATCCAGGCCCTGACGGCCCCACCGGCCCGACGGGTGCCACAGGTGCTCAGGGTGCAACTGGTCCAACCGGCCCGACGGGGGCTACAGGGGCCCAGGGAGCAACTGGTCCAACCGGCCCAACAGGTGCCACAGGTGCTCAGGGGGCAACCGGCCCAACCGGCCCGACAGGTGCTACAGGAGCCCAGGGGGCAACTGGTCCCACCGGCCCGACAGGTGCCACGGGTGCTCAGGGTGCAACTGGTCCCACCGGCCCGACGGGTGCCACAGGTGCCCAGGGGGCCATCGGACCCACCGGACCCACTGGACCCACTGGCCCGCGGGGCGCCACCGGGCCCACTGGTCCCACCGGACCGTCCGGTGAGGACGGAGACGCGGCCACCGTCCAGGTGGGCACCGTGACCACCGGAGAGCCGGGAAGCCAGGCGGCGGTCACCAACTCCGGCACTCAGCAGAACGCGGTGCTGAATTTTACCATTCCCAGAGGGGATGCGGGGACCGGGAGCCAGCCGGTCGCCCTGCTGTCGGCCTTTTCCACGCCGGTGCAGAACGGGATTTCCGGCACTGCGCTGATCTTTGACCGCAACGGGCTGAGCTATGGCAGCGCTATCTCCCATGCCAGCAACAGCGCGGCCTTTACCATCAACACGCCGGGCGTCTATATGACGTCCTTCCAGGGAGTGTTCAACCCGGCCTCCGGGAGCAACTTCCCTCTCAGCATCACTCTCACCCTCCAGCAGGGGGGGAGCAGTGTGCCGGGCGGAGGGGTTCTGCACACCTTCCACACCTCGGCGGACGCGGCGGTGCTGCCCATTGCCGTGCCGGTGGCCGTCTCCTCCGCGCCCTCCACGCTGCAGCTGGTGGCGACGGGGGGCAGCTTCCAGTACAGCGGCGTCACTATGACCATCACCCGGCTGGGGGACATTCCCACTGCCTGATTGGCCGGCAGCCGCCAGCGATTTCAGAGAGGGCGCTCTGCGCCCTCTTTTTTTGAAAAGGAGAGGTTGAGAATGAAAATCGTCGTGTACGCCATCGCCAAGAACGAGAGCGCCTTTGTGGACCGGTGGATGGACTCCATGTCCGAGGCGGACCAGGTGGTGGTGCTGGACACCGGCTCCGACGACGGCACGGCGGAGCGGCTGCGGGTCCGGGGCGCTCAGGTGACGGTGGAGCGGATCATCCCCTGGCGGTTTGACCGGGCCCGGAACCGCTCTCTGGAGCTGGTCCCGGAGGACGCGGACGTGTGCGTGTGCACCGACCTGGACGAGGTGTTCCATCCCGGCTGGCGCTCCGCCCTGGAGGGGACCTGGGGGCCGGAGACCCGGCAGGCCTCCTACCGCTACACCTGGAGCTTTCAGCCCGACGGCTCGGAGGGAGTGGTGTTCTGGCAGGAGAAAATCCACGCCCGCCGCGGCTTCCGGTGGGTCCACCCGGTCCACGAGGTGCTGGAGTGGGCGGGGGAGGGGGAGCGGGGGCCGCTGACCCTGGCCCAGGGCGTTCAGCTGGACCATCACCCGGACCCCCAAAAATCCCGGGGGCAGTACCTGCCCCTGCTGGAGCTGTCGGTGGCGGAGGACCCGGAGGACGACCGGAATCTCCACTATCTGGGCCGGGAGTACCTCTACTACGGCCGATGGGACGACTGCATCCGCACCCTGACACGGCATCTGGCCCTGCCCAGCGCCGTCTGGCGGGATGAGCGGGCCGCCTCCATGCGGTATATCGCCAAGGCATACACCCAAAAAGGGGAGCGGGATGAGGCCCGGGACTGGTATCTGCGGGCGGCGGCGGAGGCCCCCCACCTGCGGGAGCCCTGGGTGGATCTGGCCATGCTCCTCTACGAGGACCAGCAGTGGGACGGGGTGCTGTACGCCACGGCCTGCGCCCTGAAGATCCGGGATCGGCCCCGCACCTATATCTGTGAGGCGGAGGCCTGGGGCAGCCTGCCCCACGACCTGCGCTGTCAGGCCTATTACCACACCGGGCGGCTCCCCCAGGCCCTGGAGGAGGCCCGGCTGGCCCTGGCCGCCGCCCCCTCAGATCCCCGGCTGGCGGGGAATGCGGAGCTGCTGGAGAAGATGGCGGGGCCAGCCGGGGAACTGTAAAGAAGCTGCAAGCGGTACGGGGCAGTCCGTACCGCTTTTTCTGAGAATGGGGATGCCTTTTGTGCAAGGTGACGATTCCAAAATGGGAGAGAACTGGTGAAAAAATGGGGGATCTGGGCAGAAATGCACAATTTCCTACCGTAAACAGGACGTTTTTCCTCCTGCCTCCGGCGTTAAGAAACCGTTAAAAATGTTGTTTTTTCTCTGGAGGAGAAGTATCATGTACCAGAATAGAAATCAGTCTGTTAACATGGAAACGAATGTGAGGAGCATTTTCAGTTTATGAGTCTTCGTATCGGCATCGACATCGGCTCCACCACGGTCAAGGTGGTGGTGCTGGACGAACAGAACAAGCTGCTGTTCCGCTCCTATGAGCGGCACTACTCCAAGACCCGGGAGCGGGCCTGCGAGACCCTCCGGTCCATCTCCGACATGCTGGCGGGCAGGCAGGTGAAGATGGTCATTACCGGCTCCGCCGGACTGGGAGTGGCCAACGCCTCCGGGATCGACTTTGTTCAGGAGGTGTACGCCACCGCCGCGGCGGTGAACACCTACATACCGGGGACCGACGCGGTCATCGAGCTGGGGGGCGAGGACGCCAAGATCATCTTTTTCGGCGGAGCTCTGGAGGAGCGGATGAACGGCTCCTGTGCCGGCGGCACCGGTGCCTTCATCGACCAGATGGCCACCCTGATGAACGTGTCGGTGGATGAGCTGGACGCCCTCTCTCTGAAGCATGAGAAGATCTACCCCATCGCCTCCCGCTGCGGCGTGTTTGCCAAGAGCGACATCCAGCCCATCCTGAACCAGGGCGGGCGGAAGGAGGACGTGGCCGCCTCCATCTTCCAGGCGGTGGTGGACCAGACGGTGGCCGGCCTCACCCAGGGCCGGGAGCTGAAGGGCAAGATCGTCTTTCTGGGCGGCCCCCTCCACTTCCTCATGGGCCTGCGGGAGCGATTTGTGGAGACCCTGAAGCTGGATGAGGAGCACGCCATTTTCCCCGAGGACGGGGACTGCTTTGCCGCCATGGGCGCGGCCCTGTGTTCTTCCGACTATGACACCATCCTCTTTGAGGACGCCCTGAAAAAGCTGGAGGAGAGCGTGGACACCACCACCCTGGTGGACACCATGCCCCCCCTGTTCCAGGACGTGGCTGAATACGGCGCCTTCTGCGCCCGGCACAACGCCAAGCGTCCCCCCGAGGTGGACATCAAGACCTATGAGGGGCCCGCCTGGCTGGGCATCGACGCCGGCTCCACCACCACCAAGCTGGCCCTCATCACCGAGGACGGGGGACTGCTGTACACCTACTACCACTCCAACCTGGGCAACCCGGTGGCCATCGTGCTGGAGCAGCTGCGGGAGATCTACGCCCAGTGCGGGGACCGCATCGAGATCCGCGGCGTGGCGGTCACCGGCTACGGCGAGGACCTGATCAAAAACGCCTTCTCCTGCGACCTGGGGCTGGTGGAGACCATGGCCCACTACAAGGCGGCCGCCCACTTCGAGCCCGACGTGGACTTCATCATCGACATCGGCGGCCAGGACATGAAGTGCTTTAAAATCCGCAACGGAGCGGTGGACTCCATCATGCTCAACGAGGCATGCTCCTCCGGCTGCGGCTCCTTCATCGAGACCTTCGCCAAGGCCCTGGGCTACACCATCGCCGACTTCGCCAAGCTGGGCCTGTTCGCCCAGAAGCCGGTGAATCTGGGTTCCCGCTGCACCGTGTTTATGAACTCCAGCGTGAAGCAGGCCCAGAAGGACGGGGCCAGCGTGGAGGAGATCTCCGCCGGCCTGTCCATCTCCATCGTGAAAAACGCCATCTACAAGGTCATCCGGGCGGCCTCCGCCGACGACCTGGGCAAGCATATCGTGGTCCAGGGGGGCACCTTCCTCAACGACGCGGTGCTCCGGGCCTTTGAGCAGGAGCTGGGCCGGGACGTGACCCGCCCCACCATCTCCGGCATTATGGGGGCCTTCGGCGCGGCCCTGGCCGCCCGGGACCTGCATCTGGAGAAGAGCGCGGTGCTCACCGCCCAGGCCCTGGAGAAGTTTACCCACACCGCCAAGCCCGCCACCTGCGGCCTGTGCACCAACCACTGCGCCCTGACGGTCAACACCTTCGACGGCGGCCGGCGCTTTGTCTCGGGCAACCGGTGCTCCCGCCCTCTGGGGGAGGAGCCCACCCATCTGCCCGATCTGATGCGCTATAAGTACGCAAAGTTCCGCGCCCTCCAGGGCAAGGGACAGGGGGACGGCTCCCGGGGGCGCATCGGCATCCCCTTCGGCCTGAACATGTACGAGAACCTGCCCTTCTGGTTCGAGCTGTTCACCCGCCTGAATTTCGAGGTGGTCCTCTCACCGGAGTCCAGCCGGAAGCTGTATGTGAAGGGCCAGCGCACCATCCCCTCGGACACGGTGTGCTACCCCGCCAAGCTGCTCCACGGCCATATGGAGGCCCTGGTGGAGCAGGGGGTGGACGCCATCTTCTACCCCTGCATGCCCTACAACTTCAACGAGGGGGTCAGCGACAACAACTACAACTGCCCCGTGGTGGCCTACTACCCGGAGCTGCTGGCCGCCAATGTGCCGGAGCTGAAAAAGACCCGGTATCTGTACCCCTACTTCGGCCTGCACCGCCCCAAGGACTTTGAAAAGCACGCCGCCAAGTGGTTCGAGGAGGAGTTCGGCGTCCCCAGGAAAGAGACGGTGGCCGCCGCCCGGGCGGCTTACGGGGCCTATGACGCCTATAAAGAGGACCTGCGCGCCACTGCCCAGCAGTACATCGCCCAGGCCCGGGCCGAGGGCCGTCCCATCCTGGTGGTGGCCGGCCGGCCCTACCACATGGACCCGGAGATCAACCACGGCATCAACGACCTGATCACCAACTACGGCTTTATCCTGATCACCGAGGACGCGGTGGCCTATCTGGAGGATAAGGCTCCCCGCCACGTGCTCAACCAGTGGACCTACCACGCCCGCATGTACAACGCCGCCCGGTATGTGTGCACCCAGCCGGACATGGAGCTCATCCAGCTGGTGAGCTTCGGCTGCGGCATCGACGCCATCACCGGCGATGAGATGCGCTCCATCCTGGAGGAGGGCGGCAAGCTGTACACCCAGCTGAAAATCGACGACATCAGCAACCTGGGCGCTGTCAAGATCCGCATCCGCTCCCTGATGGCGGCCATTGAGGCGCGCAAAGCGAACTGATTGCGGGTCATACGGCCTGCTTGTAGGGGCGGATACCATCCGCCCGCGTTATAGAGTCGTGCCGTATATACGGGCGGCTGATAGCCGCCCCTACATCGGGCGCGAAACAAAAAGGAGTATTTATGGCTAAGTTAGTATACGACGAGACCGGCCGCCTGCTGTTTACCAAGGAGATGAAGGAGGAGTACACCCTCCTGATGCCCCAGATGCTCCCGGTCCACTTCAGCATGATGCAGAAGCTGCTGCAGAACGCCGGGTTCAAGGTGGACATGCTCACCACCAACCACCGGGGGATCGTGGATGAGGGCCTCAAGTACGTCCACAACGACACCTGCTACCCCGCCCTGCTGGTCATCGGCCAGCTCATCGACGCGGTGAAGCACGGGGGCTATGACCCCCACAAGGTGGGCCTGCTCATCACCCAGACCGGCGGCGGCTGCCGGGCCTCCAACTACATCCATCTGCTGCGCAAGGCCCTGGAGAAGGCGGATATGGCCTACATCCCCGTGGTGTCCGTCAACCTGTCCGGCCTGGAGAAGAACCCCGGCTTCAAGCTGACCCTCCCCTTTATCCGCAAGGCGGTGTACGCCATGATGTACGGGGACATCATCGTCAACGTGGCCAACCAGGTCCGCCCCTATGAGGTGAACCAGGGGGAGACCGATTCCATGATCGAGGCCTGGACCCACAAGCTGGTGGACGGCTTCGAGGCGGGCAAGGGCATGAGCCGGGGCCAGATGCGCCGTCTGTTTGCCCAGATCTGCGACGACTTCGCCGCCATTCCCGTCCAGGGGGAGCCCAAGGTCCGCGTGGGCGTGGTGGGCGAGATCTATGTGAAGTTCGCCCCCTTGGGCAACAACAATCTGGAAAAGTTCCTCCTCAGCGAGGGGGTGGAGCCGGTGGTCCCCGGACTCACCGACTTTATCATCTTCAAGATCTACAACCGTGTGGCCGACGTAGACCTGTACGGCGGCAAGTGGATCAAGAAGGCGGCCTGCAAGATCTTTATGGGCTATGTGGAGAACTGCCAGAAGGATATGATCCAGGCCCTGGAGAATTCCGGCCGCTTCCGGGCTCCCGGCACCTTCCAGGAGCTGCACTCCCTGGTCCACGGGTACCTGGGGGACGGCAACAAGATGGGGGAGGGCTGGCTCCTCACCGCCGAGATGCTGGAGCTCATCCACTCCGGCACCAGCAACATCGTGTGCACCCAGCCCTTCGGCTGCCTGCCCAACCATATCGTGGGCAAGGGCATGATCCGCAAGCTGAAGGAGGACTACCCCGACTCCAATATTGTGGCCATCGACTACGACGCCAGCGCCACCAAGATCAACCAGGAGAACCGCATCAAGCTCATGCTGGCCAACGCCAAGGG
>CASFKT010000038.1 GCA_949295195.1 uncultured bacterium
TCGTCGATCATGGTCTTGGAGCCGTAGCCCATCTCCTCGCCGGGCTGGAACATGAGCTTGACCGTCCCCTTCAGTTCAGACTCATGGTCCTTCAGCAGCTTGGCCGCTCCCAGCAGCATGGCGGCGTGGGTGTCGTGGCCGCACATGTGGCTGGCCTTGCGCTTGGAGCAGAAGGGCAGGTCGTTGATTTCCTCCATGGGCAGGGCGTCAAAGTCCGCCCGCAGCAGGATGCAGGGGCTCCCGCTGCCGATGGTGGCCACCACGCCGGTGGAGGCGGCCATGTCTGGGAAGCCCATGGCCACGTACTTTTTCCGGATTTCGTCCGGCATCACGCCGCACCGGCGGGAAGGGATGCCCATCTCGGAGAGCCGCTTCTCAATGTAGGCGGCAGACTCCGGCAGGTCCATGCCCACCTCCGGGATCTGGTGGAGGTAGCGGCGGTCGGCCACGATCTGGTCTTGAATCGCCTTTGCCTCCTGGTACAGGGATTTCATGTTTGTTCTCTCCTTTCGTCCCTTACATTGGGTTTGCTGTAAAAATGCGGCAGGTGCGGCACCGCCCCCGCCCGGCAGACGCCGGGCGGGGGTGCCCGCGCAAATGGGGATCAGGTAGAAGAAAGGGTGGCGTCCGGCTTGGACTCCTTGCCCAAAGCCTTCCAAATCACGGCGCCCACGATAAAGCCGATAATGGTGGGGATCAGCCAGTCGAATCCATAGTTGCTCAGAGGAATCATGGCGATCAAATTATCCAGGGCGTCGGTGTTGATGGAGACAAGGCCGCTGGAGCGGGCAGTGACAAAGGCATCATAGATGCTGATGACAGAGGCCACATAGACCGCGCCCTTCCAGGCGCCGTCGTTGGGCACAAACTTCTTGCACACGCCCAGAACGGTCATCACCACAGACATGGGGAAGATCAGGGTGAACAGGGGGCCGGAAATCACCAGCACGTTGCTCACGCCGGTGGCGGCGACCAGGAAGATGATCAGCGTGACCACAAAGGCGACGATCCGATAGGGGATCTTGCCCTTTGTCCAGTCAATGATCCAGTCGGAGACGGTGGCAATCATGCCGGAGGCGGTGGTGAAACAGGCGAAGATGACGGCGATGGCCAGAATCACAAGACTGGCACGTCCGGCCAGCATCTCAACCAGTCCATTGAGCAGAGCGGTCTGATCCATGCCGGAGTCAAAGTAGGGGGTGCCGCAGGCGCCCAGCCAGCACAGGCCGCCATAGACGACAAACAGAATGGTGAGGGAGACCAGAATGGAGCGCACCAGGATGTACTTCTGATCCTTGTAGGTGTTGTACCCCTTGCCCTTGACGCTGCCCAGGAACACGCCGGCGCAGATGAGGCCGGTGGGAATGTCGCCGGTGTTATAGGCGGTGAGCATGGAGTAGGTAAAGGCGTTGTCCACATCGCCGCCGGTGGGGGAACCGATGGGGATGGCAAACACCATCACCACGATGATCAGCAGGGCGATGAGCAGAATGGGGGTGGCATAGGTGCCGATCATGTCCACCACCTTGGAGCGGTTGCTGGCAAAGAAGTAGGACAGGGCGAAGAAGGCCACCAGGAATACCACGTTGGCCCACTCGGGCAGGTCGGGAGCGATGCCCCGCAGACCGGTCTCGGCCGCCACCGCGCCGCAGCGGGGGATGGTGCCGAACAGAACGATAAACAGGCCGATGACCCGATACAGCTGATGCCACCAGGAGTTGATGTGGCAGGACAGGTCATAGAAGTCCGTGCCCATATTGACCACGGCGTACATGGCCAGCATGGGGAAGATGATTCCGGTGAGGGTCATGCCCGCAATGCCCCAAACCACATCTCCGCCGGAGTGGATGCCGATGGACGGGGGAAAGATCAGGTTGCCGGCACCGAAGAAGATGGCGAACATGGCAAAGCCCAGGATAAAAATGTCCTTCGTCCGATTTGTTTTCATTTGGCGGCCTCGCTTTCATAAACCTTTTCGCCGTCCACATAGGTGGCGGTGACATAGACCTGGTCGATCTTCATGGGGTCTACGGAGAGGATATCCTCACTGAGGGTGATGAAATCGGCGTGATAACCGGCCTTCAGCTCGCCGATCTCCGGGATGCCGGCCACACGGGCGCCCTCCCGGGTGTAGAGCTGGATGGCGGTCTCGATGTCCACCCGATTGTCGGGGCCACAGTCGGTGCCGTCCCAGGCGGTGCGGGTGACGCCGCCCTTCAGGCAGGGGAAGGGATCGGAGGGCACCGCCCAGGAGGTGGCGGGGGCGTCGGTGGAGAAACAGAAGGGCACGCCCGCCTTCAGCAGGTCCTGGATGGGGTAGGTCTTCTTCATCCGCTCCACACCCAGGTTGGTCAGGTAGCTCTCGATCTCCGCGTAGAGGAAGATGGGCTGAGTGGCCACCGCCAGGCCCTTCTCGGCGCTCTTGCGGATGGCGGACTCAGAGGGCTCGGTCCAGTGCTCCATGCGCAGGTGGGGCACATCGCCCTCGGTCCACTTCTCCTCCGGGTAGACCCGGTCCACAATGCGGTCGATGGCATGGCCGCCCATGGCGTGCATGGACAGCTGGCAGTGGTGCTCCTTGCAGTAGGCGATGGCGCTCTCCATCAGCTCGTCGGAGCAAACGGGGAAGCCGCACTCGTCGCTGTCCAGGTAGGGCTCGTTCATCCAGGCGGTGCGGCCGGAGACGCTGCCGTCGCCGATGAGCTTCAGACCGGCGGCGAAGATCTGCTGGGAGCGGTCAAAGCGGGACTCGGGGATCTGGAACTTCGGGTCGTTGGCAAAGAACTCCCACATGTAGTAGACGCCGACCTTCTGGCAGAAACCCTTCTTGACGGCCGCCATGTATGTATCGTAGCTGTCCGAGGGGTCCAGATTGCCCATGTCGCAGGTGGCGGTGATGCCCTGGGAGGCCAGCAGCTTGCCCAGGTCCACCACCAGGTCCACCTTCTGCTCCTCGGTGGTCTCGGGGATCAGGGGGGTGACCAGGTTGCGGGCGGACTCCCGGAGGACGCCGGTGGGCTCGCCGTTCTCATCCCGGTCAATCTGGCCGCCCTGGGGGTCGGGGGTGTCCTTGGTGATGCCCGCCATCTCCAGAGCCTTGCTGTTCACGCAGCGGATGTGGCCGCAGGTGCGGATGATGGACACGGGGGAGTCGCTGCACCCCTCGTCCAGATCGTAGCGGGTGGGGGAGCGCTTTTCCGCCAGCTTGCCCTCGTCATAGCCCCAGCCCTCGATCCACTTGCCGGGACCCTGCTGCTCCCGCACGTCCCGGATGGCCTGCTTGAGCTCCTCGATGGAGTTGACCTTGGGCGGCAGACTGGAAATCTTTTTGCTGAAGTCCGCCAGCATCACCGGATGCTCGTGGGCGTCCACAAACCCGGGGAGAACCCGGCGGCCCTGGAGATCCACCGTCTCATCATAGGGACCGGCGGGCAGGTCGGCCTGGGCGCCCACCCAGGTGATGCGGCCATTCTCCACCGTCATCGCCTCCGCGTGGAGATTCTCCCGGTCAGAGGTGAAAATCTTTCCGTTGATATAGGCAGTTTTCCGATTTGCGTGCATAGAGCACAGCCCCCTTTCTGTCATATTGTACATTACAGCAAATTCGATGCCAAAAAAATCGAAAAAGGCGCCAGGACCCTAAATCAGGGACCGGCGCCTTCGCACATTTCACAGTGTAATGTTTCCAATGCGGGCCTGTCAAGGGAATTTCGGTCCCTTTGTCCGTCCCTACAAATTTTTTTGGAAATCCACATGGGAGACTGTTCCATTCTCACCACAAAAAATATGGAAAAGTGTTTGGTCAAAATTTTTGAATCGGAGATCAAAATTTTTTTACTTTATCAAATTTTTTTGATTTTCTTTTAGTCCCAGCTTCTCCATCCGGTACTGCAGTTTTTGGGGGGACATGGAGAGCTTCTCGGCGGCGGCATTGAGGCGCCGGGTCTGATGGAGGGCCTCCCGGATGATTCCGGCCTCATACTCCGCCAGTAATTTTTTCAGGTCCACCTGTCCGCGGCGGAGCTGTTCCCGGATCTGGGCAAAGGAGAGGGGCTCCGCCTCCGGCGGCTTCGGGAGCTCCGGGGCGGGCTCGGCCAGCGCCGCCGACTCCTGATGCTCCAGCTTCTCCAGCAGATTCCGCACGGAGTCCAGGGTGATGTAGGCGCTGCTCTCCAGATTGAAGGCGCCCTCGATGGTGTTTTTCAGCTCCCGCACGTTGCCCGGCCAGCTCCAGCGGAGAAATAAATCCTTGGTCATCTGGCTCAGGCCCAGGATCTGCTTGTGCATGGCCTGATTGAAAAATTGAATGTAGTGCTCCGTCAGGGGCAGGATATCCTCCGGCCTCTCCCGCAGCGGGGGCAGGCGCAGGCGCACCACACCGATGCGGTAATAGAAGTCCGAGCGCAGCCGCCCCTGCTCCACAAGGGCCTCCGGGTCCTCGTTGGAGGCACACACGATGCGCACGTCGAAGCGGATGTCCTCCCGGCCGCCGATGCGCCGCACCTTCTGCTCTTCCAGGGCCTTGAGCAGCTTGGCCTGCATGGCGGTGTCCATGGAGTTGATCTCGTCCAGAAACAGGGTGCCCCCGTCGGCCAGCTCGAACAGGCCCTTTTTGGACTCCGCCCCGGTGAAGCCGCCCCGCTCGGTGCCGAAGAACATGCTCTCCAGCAGATTTTCTGGGATGGCGGCACAGTTCTGGGACAGAAAGGGCTTGTCTTTCCGGCCGCTGAGGGCGTGGAGGGCCTCTGCAAAGAGCTCCTTGCCGGTGCCGGTCTCCCCATAGATGAGGGTGGCTGAGTCATTTTTCGCAATGGTGCGGATGGCCGCCTTCAGCCTGGCCATCTCCTTGTTCCGGGTGACGATGTCGTCCAGCACCGAGTGGTCCGCCGACGCAGGTGCCGCCCCCTTCAGCGAGCGCACGTTCAGGATCTGGGCGATATCCACCGCCCCCTGGATCTCCCCCTTCTGGTTCAAAATGGGGTAGGTGGTGGTCACCATGGTGATCTGGAGGTCCTCATGGGTCAGGACCTGCTTCTCCCCCACCGTGATCTGTCCCGTGCGCAGGGTGTTCATCACCGTGCTGTTCTCCTCGGAAAGCTCCGTATAGACGGAGAGCAGGTGGTTTCCCACCACATTGCGCCCAAACTCCTCCGGCAGTTTGCCGAAGGGATTTCCAGGCTTATAATACTCCACAATGCCGTCCTTATTCACCACCATCATGCCCTCCACGGCCTCGCCGTTCAGGTTCATCAGGCGGGTAATCTGCTGCAGATATTCCTCCATGCGTGCCCCTCCTCCCGGATCTCCAAAGCACCGGTCCCTTCCCCGCCAAGGCGGAGCGCAGCGGGACCATTTTCTGTCTTTTAGTTTACCGGAAAACCGACAAAAAGGCAATGGATTTTTCCGCATGGTTCTGTCCGATTTCACCGAACGGAACGGGGAGGCTCTGCCGCGGTGGAGAAGCAAAATTTATCGGTTCTTAAGATTTTACGTCTTGCATCTTAAACAGTCTGTGTTATGCTAAACGTAACACATCTGAACGATTTGGGGAAAGGACTGGGAGAGACATGCATACCATTCTGATCTGCGACGACGACAAGGACATCGTTTCCGCGCTGGACATCTATCTCACCAGCGAGGGCTACAAAACTTTGCGGGCCTACAACGGCAAGGAGGCCCTGCAGGCGGTGGAACAGAACGAGGTCCACCTGATCCTCATGGACATCATGATGCCCGAGCTGGACGGCATCCGGGCCACCGCCAAGCTGCGGGAGGGGAGCAACATTCCCATCATCCTCCTCACCGCCAAAAGTGAGGACTCGGACAAGATCCTGGGGCTGAACATCGGGGCGGACGACTACATCACCAAGCCCTTCAACCCCCTGGAGGTCATCGCCCGGGTGAAGAGCCAGCTGCGGCGGTACACCTCCCTGGGCGGGGCGGACAAGAGCCCCGGCCTGCTCACCGTGGGCCCCATCTCCCTGGACGACTCGGCCAAGCAGGTGACGGTGGATGGGGAGCCGGTGGCCCTCACTCCCATTGAGTACAACATCCTGCGCCTGCTCATGACCCACCCGGGCCAGGTGTTCTCTTCCGCCCAGATCTATGAGCAGGTGTGGAACGACCCGGCCTACGGCTCGGAGAACACGGTGGCCGTCCACATCCGCCACCTGCGGGAGAAAATCGAGATCAACCCCGCCGACCCCCGCTATCTGAAGGTGGTCTGGGGCCTGGGGTACAAGATCGACAAGGGGGGAATCTGATTGAAACGCCTGCGGGACAATCGGACCCTCCGGCCGGCCGGCTGGGCGCTCTTTGCGGCGGCGGTGTGCGCGGCCCTGCTGCTGGGACAGCAGTTTCTGTTTGCCCTGTGGTATACGCAATTCGGAGACTGGACCACCACCTGGGCCTTTGACACCAATTTGAACCAGCGGACCTACCAGGTGCAGGACTATGTGCAGCTCCAGACCGATCTGGACAGCGGAAGCCTGGACTATGTGGAGCGGGAACAGGCGGTGACGCTGCTGGCGGCCACCCAAGAGGCTCTGTCGCCGGAGCGCACCAACTTCCGCTATCAGATCCTCAGCGCCGACGGCACCCAGGTGCTGGACACCAACTTCCAGGACTCGAGCCAGTCCTTTGAAACTCAGGTCACCGGCGTCTACTACGGGGTGCTGACGGTCAACAGCGGCCAAGTGGACTTTACTGCCAAGTCGGAACCGTGGACCGCCTCCACGGCAGCCTCTTACAGCGCCGGCGCTCCGGCACCGTCGGAGGACAGCCAACGCAACGCCATCCTGCGCTACGGCGTGCTCAAGCCGGAGCTGATGGTGGTCCAGGATGAATTCCGCAGCCTGCTGACCCTGTGCGACGGATATGCCGTCAACGGCCCCCTGTACGGGGAGCTGGCCCTGGTGTTTCTGGGGGCGGCGGCCCTTCTGCTGCTGTTCCTTCTGTGGGCGGCAGGCCACCGGCCCGGACAGGAGGGGATCGTACTCTCCCCTGTGGACCGGGTATTCAGCGAGGTGTGGCTGGCTGCCCTGATCGGGGCAACCTTGCTGCTGTTTCTGGCCCTCGTCCAGTACAGGGACAGCGTCTCCTGGATTTTGGATGAAGCCGACCAGACCATGACCGCGGTTCTGCTGGCCGGCGGTACCGCGGCGGGGGGAGCCTGGGTGCTTCTGATGGCGGCGGTCCTGCGGACCCTGGTGGTCCGGATAAAGGCCCGGGCCCTGGCCCGGACCACCCTGCTGTGCAGGGCGGTCATGTTCCTGGTACGCCGCCTGGTGGGTTTTTTCCGGGATCTGCCCCTGGCCTGGAAGGCGGTGGTGAGTTTCTTCCTGTATCTGGCCGCCATCTTCGCCTGTGACCACCTGTGGCCCCTCCACTATTGGTATCCGGTGCCCGGAGTGGTGGTCAATCTGGCGGTGCTGGCGTTTCTGTGCTGGTGGAGCGCCTGCTTCTGGCGGGTGCGCAAGGGGACGGAGGTCATTGCCGCCGGCAACCTGAACCACCAGATCGACACGGCCCGCCTGCCCGGAGATCTGAAGCGCCACGCCGAGGCCCTGAACAACATCTCCGGCGGCCTGACCCAGGCGGTAAATGAGCAGATGAAGAGCGAGCGTTTCAAGGCGGAACTCATCACTAACGTGTCCCACGACCTGAAGACCCCCCTCACCTCCATCATCAACTATGTGAACCTCTTGAAGACCACGGAGCAGACCGACCCCACCGCCCGGCAGTACATCGACGTGCTGGACCGGAAGTCCCAGCGGCTCAAGAAGCTCACCGAGGATCTGGTGGAGGCCAGCAAGGCCTCTACAGGGGCCCTGTCGGTGAACCGGGAGAAGATCGGGATGGTCCAGCTGCTGGACCAGGCTCTGGGGGAATACGAGGAGAAGCTGGAGGGCAAGCACCTGGCGGTGGTGCGCGCCGTCCCCGAGGGGGAGTGCTATGTGTACGCCGACGGCCGCCACCTGTGGCGGGTCATCGACAACCTGCTGTCCAACTGCGCCAAGTACGCCCTGGAGGGCACCCGGGTATATATTGAGATCTTCCGGGGAAAGGGGAGCGTGAGCCTGTCGGTGAAAAACGTCTCCCGTGACCCCCTGAACGTGCCGCCCGAGCGGCTGATGGAGCGCTTTGTCCGGGGCGAGGAGTCCCGCACCACCGAGGGCTCCGGCCTGGGGCTGTCCATCGCCAAGAGCCTCACCGAGCTCCAGGGGGGCACCTTCGAGCTGGTGGTGGACGGGGACCTGTTCAAGGCCATCGTCACCCTGCCCCAGTCCTCTTGAGTAAAACAAAAATCAGGCGTCGGACCGATGCAATGTCGATCCGGCGCCGTTTTATCGATTGGGCGGGGGGCTACTCCCGCCGCTTTTTTATTCCCTAAAAGTCCGTGAGCCAGTCCCGCAGTCCCACGTCCAGAAGGGCCAGGAGCACCGCCACAATAGTAAACACGATCCACTTCCAGTGGGGAGAGCCCCCCTTCTTCCTCAGCAGGTCCCGGAACCGGAACGCGGCGTAGAGGGTGACATAGAACACCAGCGCCGCCCCGGCGATGCGCACCGCCGCCAAAAGGCCGTGGTCGGACACGGAGACGCCTACAAAGACCGCCAGCGTTCCCACACCGGCCGCGGCCAGCAGCCCGGTGGTAAGTTTCCAGGGCAGTGACATCCGCCCTCTTGGACCGGGGGCCCCCTCCTCCGAGGCCCGGCGGGCCTCCTCCATCCACCGCTGGGCATCCACCAGGACCACCAGCTGGTTGAGCACCAGGGCAGCCATCAGCACGACGCACAGAAACGAAACGGGCGGCTCAAATCCCCCCTGGGTGAGGAAGACGGTCAGCAGCAGGGCAGTGAAGATGGCGATCAGGCTTCCGATGGCCACATAGCTCCGCAGGGGTTCTACATACCGCCGCTCCATCCACGTTGTGAGCACCTGCCAATGGGTGGTCAGGTCGGTCTCCAGGGGGACCGGATACCTCATCCGGCTGCGGTAGATCTGAATCTGGGGATACCTGGCCCAGGTGTCCACCAGCTCCCAGCCGGCGTCCTGACAGTAATCCGCATAGATCTCCTGCCCCTGGGTGGGCAGCTGGTCCATCCAGCCCACCTCCGGCCGGTAGGCCAGGGCGTAGCGCACCGGGCCGGGCTCTGCGGCCTGGTAGACAAACAAGCGATGGCTGGCCTTCTCCAGCTCCCAGCCCCGCTCCGCCATCTCCTCCAGGTGCACCTGAATGTCCTCA
>CASFKT010000039.1 GCA_949295195.1 uncultured bacterium
TTCTCGTCGGTGCGCTCCAGCTTCCGCTCGGCCTCCTCCTTCCGGTGGCGGTAGCGGGAGATGCCGGCGGCCTCCTCAAAGACCTCCCGGCGGTCGGAGGATTTCACCGACAGGATCTCGTCGATCTTGCCCTGGCCGATGATGGAGTAGCCTTCCCGGCCAAGGCCGGTGTCCATGAACAGCTCGTTGATGTCCTTGAGGCGGACGGAGCGGCGGTTGATGTAGTACTCGCTCTCCCCGGAGCGGTAGTACCGGCGGGTCACCATGACCTCGCTCTCCTCCAGGTCAAAGAGGTGGGTGGTGTTGTCCAGCACCAGGGAGACCTCTGCGTAGCCGGTCTGCTTGCGCTGGGCCGTGCCGCCGAAGATCACGTCCTCCATCTTGCCCCCCCGGAGGGTGCGGGTGGACTGCTCCCCCATCACCCAGCGGATGGCGTCGGAGATGTTGGACTTGCCCGAGCCGTTGGGGCCCACGATGGCGGTGGTGAGCACCGTCTTGTCCGGGAAGGATTTAAACCCCTGGATCTCCAACGCTTTCAGGTACATAAGCACACCTCTCCCTTTTCCTGTCCTTGCAATTTCTCTCCCCTGGGGCGCGGCGGTCTCCCCTCCGCCCACCCCGGTATTTCAGAAAGTATGAAGCATTTTATTGTACCACACCGCCCCTCCCTTTTCAAGGCGGCAGATGCCCTCCAGCCGCAGATGTGAGTCCGGCCGTCTTTCACAGCAGAGAGCCCGGAGGACACAGCTGTCTCTCCGGGCTTTTTGAATCTCTGAATTGGGACACATTTCTGATGCGGCGGAAGCGGGACTCACGCCCCAGCTCCCCTCTCCCCGCGCAGCAGCAGGAAAAACACCGCCAGCAGCGGCACACAGGCCAGCAGCGCCGTCCGCTGGGCCAGAAGCGGGCTCGCCAGGCCGCTGACCACCGCTCCCAGGATAAAGCAGGTAATCAGGCCGTAGTAGACCCTGATCTTGGGGGGTGCCTTGGGCTCCCGGCGGGACAGCCAGTGGAACAGGTTTTCCGTCCCGCTGCGCAGATTTCCGGTACACATGGTGGTAACGCAGCCGTAACCCTGAATGTTGCGGAAGGACTCCACCTGGAGGGCGCTGGCGAAGGAGATGATAATGTTGGCCAGCGGGTCCAGCGGTCCCATGGGGAGCGCCGAGACCACCAGAATGGCCCCGCACTCTGCCAGCAGCAGGGGCAGCCGCCAATGGAGCCGCTGCGGACGCCCCTCCCTGGGGTCACAGCGGCGGCGGACCCACTCGGCGGCCAGGATGCCGGCGGTGAAGGCCAGCACGGGCAGCAGATAGTGCAGCGCGCCGCTCCAGTTCCGCTGGGCCAGATTGATCCCCATCAGGACGATGTTGCCCGTCTCCGCCGTGGCGAACACCTCGCCCCGGTTCAAATAGCTGTACGCGTCCAGCAGTCCGCCGGTGAGGGCCAGCAGAAACCCCACCGCCAAGGACTCCGAGGGTTGAAACTGTTTCATGGAACCGACCTCCAGAAGATGTTGCAGGTTACAGAATAGCACATTTTTCTCCGGCCCGCAATGAAAATCCGAGGCCGGGTCCGTTTCCGGCCCGGAACCCGCCGCTTGGATTTTCCGCCCCCCTCTTGAGCCCCGGCCCGGCGTCTGCTATAATAAAGCAAACAACCGTTCGAGAAAGGGGCTGGCTCCGCCATGACTGATCTGCTCCAAGGCCTCAACCCGGCCCAGCGGGAGGCCGTCACCGCCACCGAGGGGTTTATCCGGGTGGTGGCCGGGGCGGGCTCCGGCAAGACCCGGGCCCTCACCCACCGCTTCGCCTACCTGGTGAACGAGCTGGGCATCCTGCCCGGGAACATCCTGTGCGTCACCTTCACCAACAAGTCAGCTAATGAGATGCGCCAGCGAATCCACGCCCTCACCGGGGACAACGACACCGGATACATCAACACCTTCCACGGCTTCTGCGTCTCCGTCCTCCAGGAGGACAGCCACGCGGTCCAGTACCCCAAGAGCTTCCTGGTGCTGGACAACTCGGACATTGACGCCATGCTCCAGATCATCTATGAGGAGAGGGGTCTCACCCTCCGGGACATGACATTCTCCGCCGCCCGGGACATGATCGAGATTCAGAAGCTGTTCCAGCGGCCGGACTACTACCGGGACCTCATCGCCCTGTCCCTGGACGCGCTGAAGGAGAAGTATGACCGGGCCGCCTCCCCCGCGGACATCATCTTTTACGGCTATCTGTACCAGGAGAAGAAGTGCTTCGGCCTGGACTACAACGACCTGATCAAATTCTCCCTGTACATCTTCCAGGAGCACCCGGACATCAAGCTCAAGTGGCAGCAGCGGCTGGAGTACATTATGATCGACGAGTTTCAGGACATCGACCAGCTCCAGTATGAGCTCATGGAGGTGCTGTGCGGATACCACAAAAATTTATTCATCGTGGGCGACCCGGACCAGACCATCTACACCTGGCGGGGGGCTAACGTGAAGTACCTGCTGGAATTTGACCAGAAGTTCCCGGGCGCCCGCACCATCTTCCTGCTGGACAACTACCGCTCCACCCCGGAGATTTTGGCGGCGGCCAATTCACTTATCGCCAAAAACCGGAACCGCATCCCCAAGGAGCTGCGGCCCACACGGCCCTCCGGCCCTCCGGTGCTGTGCCAGTTCGCGGAAAGCCAGGAGCAGGAGGCCCGGTGGATGGTCGCGGAGATGAAGGCCCTCCACAGCCAGGGGGTGCCCTACCGGGACATGACCGTCCTCTACCGGGCCCACTATGTGACCCGGACGGTGGAGCAGGTGCTGCTGGAGGAGAAGCTGCCCTACACCATCTACAGCGGGGTGCAGTTCTTCCAGCGCGCCGAGATCAAGGACGCCCTCTCCTACCTGCGGATGATCGTCTACCGGGACGACCTGTCCTTCCGGCGGGTGGCCAACGTGCCCAAGCGGAACCTGGGCAAGCGGCGGATGGTCTTTCTGGAGGAGTACGCCCAGAAACACGGGTGCACCCTGTACCAGGCCCTCACCGACAGTCTGGAGGACCCCATCTTCAAGGGCACCAAAGCCTCCGCCTTTGTCTCCCTGGTGGAGCTCTTCTCCGCCGGGTACGAAAACCGGCCCATCTCCGAGGTGCTCTCCGCCCTGCTCAACGAGAGCGGCTATGAGGCCATGCTCCGCACCGAGGGCAGCCAGGAGCGGCTGGACAACCTGGCGGAGCTGAAGCAGTCCATCTATGAGTACGAGACCACCTGCGGCGAGGAGAGCACCCTGGAGCACTATCTCTCCCACGTGGCCCTGTTCACCAACGCCGACGCCGGGGAGCCGGGGGACAAGGTGAAGCTGATGACCGTCCACGCCGCCAAGGGACTGGAGTTCCCCTACGTGTTCCTGTGCGGGATGAACGAGGGGATCTTCCCCTCCCGGAAGGTGCGCACCCTTCCGGGGATGGAGGAGGAGCGGCGGCTGGCCTTTGTGGCCCTCACCCGGGCGGAGAAGGGCCTCTACCTGTCCGAAGCGGACGGCCGGAACTTTGACGGCTCCCCCCGGTACCCCTCCCGGTTCCTGCTGGACATCGACCCCGGCCTGCTCACCTTCCCCCAGGAGCCCCAGGAGGGACTCATCCGGGACGCCCGGAGCTACATCGACCACAGTCTGCGGTACCTGCCTGAGACAGACCAGACCGACCGCTTCTCCCCGGGGCAGCGGGTGGAGCACGCCATGTTCGGCCCGGGCACCGTCCTGGAGGTGGATCTGGACCGGGGGGCCTACTCCGTCCAGTTTGACGCTATGGAGACCCCCCGGAAGATCTCCTTCCGGGCCCGGCTGGAGGGCCTGCCCCCTGGGTAACGCAAGCTCTCCCCCGACAATTTCTCAGGAAATCGAGGGAAACATTTTGTGAAGTCAAACTCAAAAAATCGGCTTTCCCGCTTTTTGACAGTAAAAAGACCGCCGCGGCAGACAGCCGCGGCGGTCTCTCTATTATGGGGAGCTGTCCGACAGCCCGCCCTTAGTACATCAGGTTCTTCTCGGTCTGGGGGTCAAACAGGTGGACCAGCTCAGGGCGGAAGGTGAAGTGGATGTCGGTGCCGTAGGGGATGCCGCTGCGGTGCTCGGCGGGCAGCTCCACAGTGGGGATGCGCAGCACCACGTCCCGGCCCACGGCATTGACATGGAGGTACACCTCGCTGCCCATCATCTCGGACACGTCCACCTTGCTGGCGATGGTGTGGCTGCCGGGGGTGGTGGCGAAGGAGATGTGCTCGGGGCGGATGCCCACCACCACGGCCTGATTGCCCGCTCCCCGCTGGGACAGACGCTCCTGGGCCTCGTCGGCCAGGACGATGGCGGCCTCGCCCACCTGGATCTGGTACTTGCCGTCCTTCTTGGACAGCTGGCCGTCAAAGAAGTTCATCTGGGGGGAGCCGATGAAGCCGGCCACGAACAGGTTGGCGGGCTGGTCAAAGACCTCCTGGGGGGTGCCGATCTGCTGAATGAAGCCGTCCTTCATGATGACGATGCGGTCGCCCAGGGTCATGGCCTCGGTCTGGTCGTGGGTGACGTAGACGAAGGTGGTGTCGATGCGCTGTCTGAGCTTGATGATCTCGGCGCGCATCTGGTTGCGCAGCTTGGCGTCCAGGTTGGACAGCGGCTCGTCCATGAGGAACACCTTGGGGTCCCGGACGATGGCGCGGCCGATGGCCACGCGCTGGCGCTGGCCGCCGGACAGGGCCTTGGGCTTGCGGTCCAGATACTGGGTGATGTCCAGGATCTCGGCGGCCTCCCGCACCTTCTTGTCGATCTCCTCCTTGGGCACCTTGCGCAGCTTCAGGGCAAAGGCCATGTTCTCATACACGGTCATGTGGGGATACAGGGCGTAGCTCTGGAACACCATGGCGATGTCCCGGTCCTTGGGCTCCACGTCGTTCATCCGCTTGCCGCCGATGAGCAGGTCGCCCTCGGAGATGTCCTCCAGGCCGGCGATCATCCGCAGGGTGGTGGACTTGCCGCAGCCGGAGGGGCCTACCAGTACGATGAACTCCTTGTCCGCGATCTCCAGGTTGAAGTCGTGGACGGCGGTCACCTTGTTGTCATAGATCTTCTTTACATTCTTCAGGGATACCGTTGCCATATGCGTGGACCGTAAGGGCAATGCCTCCGCAAGTACCCTCTCGTCCGGGGAGAGCGAAACTCCCCGGGCTTTACGGCAGGTCTCCACACTGCCGCACCGCCGGCCCGGCGGCTTTTTCCTCCTTTTTGACCGCTCCTCCGCCCTATGAAAATGGAGTAGAGGCGGAGGGCATGAGATTGGGGGTATGCCGGTTTATGCGCCGCGGTCCACCAGCTGGCCGCGGAAAAATACGTCTTTCAGGTTCAGATCCTGGTCCAGAATGGCCAGACTGGCCGTCTTGCCCACATCTAGGCTGCCCAGCCGGTCAAAGATGCCCAGCACCTGGGCGGGGTTCACCGCCGCGGCCCGCACCGCGTCGTGGAGGGGGATGCCGAAGGACACCGCGCTCCTCATACAGGCCATCAGGTCGGACACGGAGCCGGCCAGGGTGTTGGGGTCGTCCGCCATGGCGGCCCGGTTGCCGTGGACCTCGATCTCCTGGCCCCCGAAGGGGTAGCGGCCGTCGGGCATGCCCGTGGCCCGCAGGGAATCGGAGATGAGGATGACCCGACCGGCTCCGAACAGCTGGAACACCGCACGGACCACCGAGGGGTGGATGTGCACGCCGTCGGAGATGAGCTCCACCTTCACCTGGGGGTGGTCGAAGGCCGCCCCCACCACGCCGGGAGCCCGGTGGGTGAAGGGGGGCATAGCGTTGAACAGGTGGGTAGCCTGACGGGCCCCCGCCTCATAGGCGGCGCAGGCGGTGTCATAGTCCGCCGTGGTGTGGCCCAGGCTGACGGTGATCCCGTCCTCCTGTGCGCTCCGGATAAACTCCAGGGCGCCGGGCTGCTCGGCTGCCAGGGTGACCAGCTTCACCATGCCCTGGGCCGCCTGCTGCAGGCGGTGGAGCATGGCCGGGTCCGGGTCGTGGAGGAATGCCTCGTTCTGGGCCCCCTTCTTGGCCTTGCACAGGAAGGGCCCCTCCAGGTGGAGGCCCACCAGCTCCGCGCCCCCGGGGTTCTTGGCCCGGTGGGCGGCGGCATTCTGGCAGATGCGGGTGAGCTGGTCCTCCCCCAGGGTCATGCCCGCCGGGCAGATCTGGGTGACGCCCCGGCTGAGCTCATAGTCGGCCATCTTCTGGAGGCCGTCCGGGGTGGCGTCGGAGAAGTCCTCCCCCACGCAGCCGTGGAAGTGCAGGTCGGTGAGGCCGGGGATCACATAGCAGCCGGACGCGTCATAGGTCTTTCCGTCGGCACTGCTCTGCTCCAGCTTCTCTCCGTCAAAGCACACGTCCCGGGATACGAAACCCTGTTCCAGGTCAAAGACCTGTCCACCGGTTATCCGCATACGGGTACACCTGCCTCTTTCAGCTTGGACAGGGCGGCCGTGTCGCCCACCAGGGTCACGTCGGGGTGGAGCTGGAGGACGGAGGCGGGCACCTGGTCGGTGACCGGTCCGGTGACGGCCTTGCACACCGCGTCGGCCTTGTCCTCGCCGCTGACCACCACCAGGATGCGCCGGGCGCCCATGATGCTCTTGATGCCCATGCTCAGAGCCTGGCGGGGCACCTGGTCACGACTCTCAAAGAACCGCTGGTTGGCGTCGATGGTGCGCTCGGACAGGCTGACCACGTGGGTGCCCAGGCCGAAGTTGTCCCCCGGCTCGTTAAAGGCGATGTGGCCGTTGTGGCCCATGCCCAGCAGCTGCAGGTCCACGCCCCCCAGCTCCCGGATGAGCTGGTCATAGGCGGCGCACTCGGCGTCGGGGTCCGCGGCCAGGCCGTTGAGCACGTGGGTGTTCTCGGGCTTGATGTCGATATGGTCGAACAGATTGGTCTGCATGAAATAGCGGTAGCTCTGCTCGTGGGTGGGGGCCAGGCCCAGGTACTCGTCCAGGTTGACGGAGCGGATGCCAGCAAAGCTCAGGTCGCCCTGCTTGTACCACTCCACCAGCTGGCTGTACAGTCCGATGGGGGTGGAGCCGGTGGCCAGGCCCAGAACTCCCTCGGGCTTCAAAACAACCTGGGCGGCGATCAGGCTGGCCGCCCGGCGGCTCATGGCGCGGTAGTCCGCGCATTCATAAATTCGCATGGAAGGGGAACTCCTCTCAGCAGTATTTGGCGATGGCGGCCTGGATCATGGCGGCGCTCTCGTCCACCACAGCCTGGTCGGCCTCGGTCAGGGCGGCCAGGGGCAGGCGCACCCCGCCGCAGTCGGGACCGCCCTGCTTGCGCAGAATGGCCTTGATGACGGCGTACATGTTGCCCTTGGCGGAGCACATCTTATAGATGATGCGGCAGCACTCGTTCTGGATCTCTCTGGCCTGCTCCATCTTGCCCTCCAGGAACAGCTCCCGGATCTTCAGGTACAGCTCAGGCATGGCCCCGTAGGTGCCGCCGATGCCGCCGATGGCCCCGGCCGCCAGGCCGGAGAGCAGCTGCTCGTCGGGCCCGTTGAACACGATGGCCCCCTCGTCGTGGAACATCTGGATGTCCTGGACGGGCATGGAGGAGTTCTTCACGCCGACGACCCGGGGGTTCTTCAGCATCTCCTTCAGCAGGGACATGGTGAGGGCCACGCCGGCCAGCTGGGGGATGTTGTAGATGATGAAGTCGGTGTTGGGAGCGGCGTCGGAGATGTCGTTCCAATACTTCGCGATGGCGTGCTCCGGCAGGTGGAAGTAGATGGGGGGGATGGCGGCGATGGCGTCCACACCCTGGGCCTCCGCGTGGGCGGCCAGCTCCCGGCTGTCGGCGGTGTTGTTGCAGGCCACGTGGGCGATGACGGTGAGCTTGCCCTTGGCCACGGCCATCACGTTCTCCAGCACCAGCTTGCGCTCGGCCACGCTCTGGTAGATGCACTCGCCGGAGGAGCCGCCCACATAGACGCCCTTGACGCCCTTCTGGATGAAGTGCTCGGTCAGGGCCCGGACGGCGGCGGGGCTGATGTCGCCCTTCTCGTCATAGCAGGCATAGAAAGCGGGGATGATCCCCTGATATTTGCTGAAATCCTTCATAATTCGGTCTCTCCAAGTTTTAAGATTCCCCGGCGGATCTGGAATCGCTCCGCCGGGAGGGCAGCGGTTCAGGCGTCAATGCACACCTTGAACACCGCTTTGCTGACGGTTTTGGGCCCGTCCACCTGCACCTTGATGCGGTGGGCGTCCCCGGGGAACACCACCAGGAACTCCCCGGGCCTGAGCACGGTGGAGTGCCAGCTCTCCCCCTGGTAGGCGTAGAAGTCGTTCCCCTCCTGGGCGTCGGTGAGGGTCAGGTCCTCCGGGCGGTTCATGTCCACCCGCTCCTCCCCCTCCACCATGATGTGGATGTCCAGGTAGCGGCGGTGGGCCTCGAAGAAGCTCTCCTCCTGGGGGATGGTCTCATAAGTAAACCGGGTGCAGTACACCAGATCCCCGTTGAGCTCCACCCGCTGGTTGTCCCGGAGGGAGGCCAGGAATTCGGGGGTGATGTGCTCCAGGGCCAGGTCCAGGTTGGGGTGAATGCCCCGGTAAGCCAGGGCGTCCGCGTTCTTGGCGTAGATCATGGGCTCACCCCTTCACCGCACCCATGGCGATGCCCTGGGTGAAGTACTTCTGGAAGGCGATAAACACGATGATAATGGGAACGGAGGCCAGAGCCGCGCCCGCCATAATGAGGCCGTAGTCGGTGGACATCTCGCCCTGCATGTTGGCGATGGCCAGAGGCAGGGTCCACTTCTCCTCGCTGATGAGCATGACCAACTGGAGGAAGTAGTCGTTCCAGGTGTTCACGAAGGTGAAGATGGCCAGGGCTCCGATGCCCGGCTTGATCATGGGGAATACCACGCTGAAGAAGGTGCGCAGCTCCCCGGCGCCGTCCACCCGGGCGGCCTCCAGGATCTCGGTGGGGATGCTCTCGGAGAACTGCTTCATCAGAAATACGCCGAAGGGCCAGCCCACCGTGGGCAGAATCACCGCCCACAGGGTGTCTTTCAGGTTGAGGAACGTCATCAGCTGGGCCAGGGGAATGACGATGACCTGCTTGGGCAGGGCCATGGCGCAGATGATGATGGTAAACAGGATGCCCCGGCCGATGAACCGCTTCTTGCCCAGGGCATATCCCGCCAGAGAGGCGGTGATGCAGGTGAGCAGCATGGCCGCCGCCGAGATGAAGATGATGTTGAACAGCCACAGGAAGGCGGGGTTGTCAAAGAGCTCCATGTAGTTCTCCATCGTGGGGCTCATGGGGAACCAGATGGGCTCCCGGGCGGTGATCTCCACGTTGTTCTTAAAAGAACCGGTAATAATCCAGTACAGGGGGAACAGGAAGAACAGCACTACGGCTATCAGAATGATCACGGAGAAAATCTTATAGCCTTTGGAGGTGCCGGTCAGATCGGTTTTCTTATTCATTTGCTCGCCCCCTCCTTAATTATCGGTCTTCGCCACTTTGAACTGGATGGCGGAGAAAATGGCGGGAGAAAATGGCGATGATGATGGCCAGCACCACGCCGATGGCGCAGGCATAGCCCAGATCGTTGAGCCGGTAGGCGGTGTCATACACCTGGTACATGATGGTCATGGTGGAGTTCAGCGGTCCGCCGCGAGTCAACAGCTGGATCAGGGCGAAGCACTGGAAGGAGTTGATGGTGGTGATGACCAGCACATACAGTGTGGTGGGCATGATCTGGGGCCACTTGATCTTCCAGAACACCTGGAGCTTGGTGGCGCCGTCCACCTGGGCCGCCTCGATGAGGGACTGGTCCACGTTGCCCAGAGATGGCGGTTTTCTGGTTGCCCAGCCAGTCAAAGCCGGAGGTTCCGGCCACCTGGTTGAGGATGCCGTTGTAGGGGTCCAGAATCCACTTCCACACCACGGTGATGGCCACCGAGCCGGTGACCACCGGCAGGTAGAACACGCACCGGAAGAAGGACCGGGGGATGGCGTGCATCTTGTAGATGGCGGAGCTCACCCACAGGGAGAAGGCGGTGACGGTGGGCACCGCCACCACCACGATGAGCACCGTGTTCAAAAAGCCCTTGTGGAAGATGGGGTCCTGGAACAGCTTGACGTAGTTTTCCAAACCGGCAAAGCCCTTCACGCCGCCCAGGCCATACTCCGTGAAGCTGTAAAACACGCAGATGAACATGGGGACGACCACGAAGGTCACAAAGAAGATGAGGCTGGGGATCAGAAAGCAGTAGGCGGAGATGGTCTCACGCCGGATCAGCGCCTTGCTCATGCCGGAATAGGGGGACTGCTTTTGCTTTTTCGGCTTCCCCTGAGCGGGGGCCGCCGCGCTGGTTTGCGCCATAGATGTCTCCTCCCTTTTTTAGGGTATTTTCTTCCTCACACACGTCAGACAGGGGAGAAAAAAGGATGTGCCCGCCCCCTCTCACGAAGGGAGCGGGCACATGAGTGCATGATATTTTCGGTTGAACCGGATGGTTACGCGATGTTGGCGTTGGCCTGCTCCACGAAACTGTCGGCCGCGGTCTGCACGTCGGCGCCGGTGGTCAGGATCTCAGCCAGCATGGGCCACCACAGGGCGCGCTGCTCGGTCCAGCCGCCGGTCAGGTTGTAGTAGCGGCCCAGATAGTCGCTCATCAGAGCGAAGGGAGCGCGCAGGTCGGCGTCGGCGTCGCCGGCGTACACATCGCCCCAGTCGGCGTGGACGGGGAAGAAGCCGGTGGTCTTCACGGCCTCGGTGCCCACGGTCTGGTCGTTGCACACGAAGTCAATGAAGGTCTTGGCGGCCTCGATCTTGGCCTCGTCGCCCTTGTCGAACACGCCGAAGCCGTAGGGGCCGGCCATCTCCAGCTCGGGCTGGCTGTCGTCAGAGGGGAATGCCATGGCGAAGGGGGTGAACTGGGTCTGCTCAGCGTACTGAGTGTAGTTGGAGTAGTTCCAGCAGAAGGTGACGGCGCAGGTCTGGTTGGCGAAGGCCTGCAGCTCGTCAGCGGCAGCGTAGCTGGCGTTGGCGGACAGGGAACCCTCGTTCACCATCTCCTGCAGCAGGGTCAGGGCCTTCACGTTGTTGGCGCTGTTGGCGTTGTAAGAGGTGCCGTCGTCATTCACGTAGTAGTCGGAGTACAGGTTGTTCACCAGAGCGCGGGTGCCCTGGTCTCCGCCCTGGGCGCCGCAATAGACGATGCCGGGGGTGGCCACGGAGACGGTGCCGTTGTCCATAGCGGTCTTGATGGCCTCCATGGCGGCCACGAAGTCGTCAGTGGACCAGGTGCGGGTCTCCTCGTCGATGTACTGGAGGGCGCCGGCGGCCTCGAAGACCTCATAGTTGATGGCCATGCAGTGGGCGGCCACGCTCAGGGGGTACATGTAGTAGGTGCCGTCCAGCTGAGAGACGCTGGAGATGCCCTCGGCGATGTCGGAGCCGCTCTCGGTCCACAGGTCGCTCAGGTCCACCATCAGGCCCTCACGGGCGTAGTTGCCCACGATGCGCTCGGGACCCTCGAAGATGATGTCGGGACCACTGTTGGAAGTGATGGCGGAGGTCAGCTTCTGGTCGCCGTCCTGATAGTTGATGGGAGTCACGTTCACGGTGATGTCGGGGTGCTGCTCATTAAACGCTGCGAGGATGGTGTCCCAGTTGGAGGCCTCAGTGAAGCCGCCGATGTTGAAGGCCCACAGGTCCAGGGTGACAGCGCTGCCGTCGGCGGAGCCGGAAGAGCCGGACGAGCCGGAGCCGCTCGTGCCGCCGCTGCCGCCGCAGGCGGCCAGACCGAGGGTCATGCCCGCGGCCAGCAGGAATGCAAGAGGTCTTTTCATGTTCATATTGGTTCCTCCTTCATTTTTCATAAAATCGATGTTTGTGACTCCATCACCGTTGTATGGATTGTATAATTTTAATCGAGGTTTGTCAATATGATTTTTAAAAAAATTTTACGCGCAACTTACATTCAGAAACTTTTCTTCAAAGTCTCCAATTTCTGGCGGTTTTCTGTCAAAATCCAGCACCTCTCAGATGTGCTTGTCGGAGAGGGCCTCGGCCACTACCTGCCGGGTGGCGGCGCACTGGTCCGGGTGCCGGCGGCACACCTCGTGGAAGAGCACGTCGGTGAGGTAGAGCTGGGCCACCCGGGCGGCCACCGAGCCCACCTGGAGCGGTCCCTCCTTGGAGCCGCACTGGAGCACCACGTGGGCATAGGAGGCCCCGGGAGATTTGGGGAAACGGGTGATGAGGATGACCTTGGCCTTCCGCTCCCAGACGATCTTCAGGTTTTTCAGCAGCTCCTCGGTGGAGCCGGAGTAGGAGTAGTAGAGCATCGCGTCTTTATCCGTCAGATGGGAGCAGGCGATGGCCTGCAGGTGGGAGTCCATCACCGCATGGTAGTTGGGCAGGCTGGTGCTGAACAGGTGGGCGCACTCCTGGGCCAGGAGCATGGAGCCCCCCTGTCCCATGCACAGCACCTTATCCGCCGAGGAGAGGATGTCCGCCGCCCGGCGGATGTCGTCGGGCCGGATCAGCTCCAGGGTCTGGGCCATGGCGTCCCGGTCGATGACGTAGAGCTTCTGGCTCAGCTCCTCAATGGTGTCCTCCGGCGTGATCTCGCTCTCCGGCGGCGGGGCGTCCACCCGTCCGG
Source organism: uncultured bacterium (assembly GCA_949295195.1). Lineage (GTDB taxonomy): Bacteria > Bacillota > Clostridia > Oscillospirales > Oscillospiraceae > Lawsonibacter. Next base: position 12,693 of record CASFKT010000039.1, read on the forward strand.
CGGTGGAGTTGGCGATGGCCAGCTTGAATGCGTTGTAGCCCTTGTAGTCCAGCCGGCGGCAGAACCGGGAGATGGTGGCCTCCGCCACGCCGCACTCCTCCGACAGCTCGGAGATGGACATGAACTGGGTCTTCTGCTGATGGGCCACCACATAGTCGGCCACCCGCTTCTCCGCGCCGGTGAGCTGGTAGTATTCGCTGTTGATCTTTTCAAAGACATTTCCAAAGGGCATGCCGGTCTCCTTTTACACAGGTCGCACTGCGGAACGGGGCTCAGGACTGCTTGGCCAGGATCTGGTCCAGCATCTGGTCGCACATGATGAGCATGCGGGGCAGGTGGAAGGGGCCCTTGAAGGTGCTGCCCTTGCAGGCGGGCATGGTGGGCTTGCCGTCCCGGCGGAGATAGCCGTACCAGTCGCCGAACTCGGGGTCGGAGAAGTGCTCCTTGCAGTAGTCCATGGTCCGCTCAAACCAGGTGAGGTACTTCTCATCCCCGGTGTCCCGGAAGATCATCAGGCTGGCAATCAGGGTCTCGTCGTGGGGCCACCACAGCTTCATGTCGTGCTCGTAGGCCTCGGGGGGACGGCCCAGGCAGTCGATAAAGTAGAGCAGGCCGCCGTACTCATAGTCCCAGCCGGCGTTGATGGCCTGGTCAAAGATCTTTACGGCGATCTCGTGCTGCTTCTTGTCCCCCTTCCGGTTGGCGTCCTCCATGAGGAACCAGGAGCACTCGATGTCGTGGCC
>CASFKT010000040.1 GCA_949295195.1 uncultured bacterium
CGGGCTCCGGGTACTGGGGGGACAGCTCCAGGTCCTCCCACAGCTCATGGATGTGACTGCGCATCCAGCATCCCTCCTTCCTGGGTCAGACGCTCCTTCAGTTTCCTGCGCCCCCGGCACAGCCGGGACCGGGCGGTGGACGGGCGCATCTTCAGGTCCCGGCACACCTGGTCCAGGGGCTCCTCCTCATAGTAGTACCGGAGGAACAGGGTGCGGTCGGGCTCCTCCATGCTCTCCACCAGGGCCCGCAGCCGCTCCTCGACCTCCTGCCGCTCCGCCTGCTCCTCCGGGCCGGGGGCGGGGTCGGGGAGGCCGTGGGGCACCGGGTAGGTCTCCCTTTTCCGGCGGAGAAAGTCCACCGCCCGGTTGCGGGCCACCGCCGCCAGCCAGGATTTCAGGGACTTCTCCGGGTCCAGCCCCTCCCGGCTCCGCCACAGGGACAGGAACACGTCGGACAGCAGCTCCTCCAGATCCTCCCGGCTGGCCTGCCCCCGCAGGGTGTTGCCCAGCACCGCCGACGTGTAGCCGGCGTAGACCTCCATGGTCCGGCGCAGGGCGGCCCGCTCTCCGGCCTGAAGCGCCTGGATCAACGCCTGGTCGTCCATCTCGATCCCTCCTTTGTGTCTCTCTGCCCCTATATACGCACCGGGGGAGGGCGGTGCTGCAAACAGATTCCGTTTTTTTGAGCATACCGGCCCCGGACCCTCCCGTCAAGGGGAGGCGGACGAGACCGCCCCAAGAAAACCTTGCCAATCCGCCCCGGGGATGATATACTGATACCACTCAAACATTTGTACCAGGAGGGATGACCGTGACCCTCGCATTCTGTGTGGACGACCGGGGTGGCCTGTCCTTTAACCGCCGCCGCCAGAGCCGGGACCGGGCGGTGCCCGCCGACCTGTTGACGCAGGCCGGGGAATGTACCCTCTGGGTGGAGCCCTACTCCCGTCCCCTGTTCCCTGAGGAAGCCAAACACATCCGCTCGGCGGAGGAGCCCTGGACCCAGGCGGGTCCGGAGGATGTCTGTTTCCTGGAGCTCACCGGCCCCGGCCCTGCCCTGGAGCGGGCGGAGAGGCTCATCCTCTACCGGTGGAACCGGCACTACCCCTCCGACCGGAGGATCGCCCTGCCCCCGGAGGGCTGGACCCTGACCGGCCGGACGGAATTTCCCGGCCACTCCCACGACGTGATTACAAAGGAGATTTACCAGCGATGAAGCGTATTCAGCAAGTTTCCCTGTCCCTGTTTCTGCTCCTGTGCCTGCTCCTGTCCGCCTGCGGGGCTGCGCCCGGGGGGACCCAGACCTCCTTCTCCCTGGAGGACCTGCCGGCCTTCTCCGGCGAGCCCTATGTGGTACTCAGCGACAACCAGCCGGGCTTCACCCAGGAGGAGCTGGACCAGGCCGCCCAGGGCTTTGAGGAGTACAGTTCCCTGGATTCCCTGGGCCGGTGCGGCGCGGCCTATGCCAGCGTGGGGCTGGACACCATGCCCACCCAGGACCGTGAGTCCATCAGCAGCGTAAAACCCTCCGGCTGGCAGACCGCCAAGTACGACACCCAGCTGGTGGACGGGGGCTACCTCTACAACCGCTGCCACCTCATCGGGTTTCAGCTCACCGGGGAGAACGCCAACGAGGAGAACCTGATCACCGGCACCCGGTACCTGAATGTGGAGGGGATGCTCCCCTTTGAAAATCTGGTGGCCGACTACGTGAAGGAGACGGGGAACCACGTGCTCTACCGGGTGACCCCGGTGTTCTCCGGCACGGAGCTGGTGGCCCGTGGGGTGGAGCTGGAGGCCCTCTCGGTGGAGGACGGCGGTGAGGGCGTGTGCTTCCATGTCTACTGCTACAACAACCAGCCGGGCATTGCCATCGACTACGCCACCGGGGAGAGCTGGCTGGACGGGGAGGAGCCCCAGAGTTCCGGCTCCGGCTCCGGCGTCGCCTCCTCCGGCGGGCAGGCCGGCGGGGAGACGGAGCAGCACTATGTGCTCAATACCAACTCGAAAAAATTCCACCTGCCCGACTGCTCCGGGGTGGAGAATATGAACCCCGCCAACCGCCAGGACTACACCGGCACCCGCCAGTCCCTCCTGGACCAGGGGTACTCCCCCTGCGGGACGTGCAAGCCCTGAGCGGAGGAATACACATTAAAATCAGCGCCAACCGGGCCCGGAGAGAAGCTGTTTTGCCCCTCTCCGGGCCCCGCTGTCCCTGCACAAAGGTACGCCCAATCGTTTACCCCTTCACTTTCACAGAAAGTTTACAGCCCGATTTCTTGTTTTTAAAGGGATAGTGTGTTATAGTATAAAAGACTTGGACCCGCCCGCAAAGACGCGGCGGCACAGGGATTTTCCCGTGCCCGGGTCCATGGAATTTCTGTTTTGCAGATTTGACGGAGGTATTCTCCCTTGAAGCCAGACAAAAGAAACAACAACAATCCCAACAGAGGAGGCGGCAGCAACAACCGGCGCAACGCGTTCGGACTGGTGAGCATTGTCCTGTGGGCCCTGTTCCTGACGCTGCTGTTCCGGGGCTGCATGTCCTCCTATGAGAACGCAAACACCGTCACGGTCCCTTACAACGCCTTCCGGGAGTGGCTGGTGGAGGACAAGATTCAAACTGTACTGATTGAAAGCAGTCAGATCACCTTTACCCTGAAGGAGGGCGTGGAGGTGGAGCTGCCCCAGAGTGAGCAGTCCGACACCAGCAGCCAGACTCAGGAGCTGATGCAGTCTCTCATCCCCACCCGCCAGCAGGACCCCAGTGAGCCGGTCCAGTATGTGACCATTCGCCCGGACAGCCTCACGGACGATAGTCTGAATGACCTGCTGGACGAGCACCTGAACTATCAGGACGGCGAGTCCTACTATTCTCAGCCGGTGGACAGCTCGCTGTACCTGCTCAACCTGTTCCTGGCCTATGTGCTGCCCGTCCTTATTATGGTGGGCCTGTTCTGGTTCCTGTTCCGGGGCGTGGGCGGCAAGGGCGGCATCGGCGGCATGGGCAACCTGGGCAAGTCCAACGCCAAGGTCTACGTGGAGAAAAAGACCGGCGTCACCTTCCTGGACGTGGCCGGTCAGGACGAGGCCAAGGAGTCCCTCCAGGAGATCATCGACATCCTGCACAACCCCCAGAAATACACCGAGATCGGCGCCAAGCTGCCCAAGGGCGCTCTGCTGGTGGGCCCGCCGGGCACCGGCAAGACCCTGCTGGCCAAGGCAGTGGCCGGCGAGGCGGGGGTGCCCTTCTTCTCCATCAGCGGCTCCGACTTCGTGGAGATGTTCGTGGGCATGGGCGCGGCCCGGGTCCGGGACCTGTTCAAAGAGGCCGCCAAGATGGCCCCCTGCATCATCTTCATCGACGAGATCGACACCATCGGCAAGTCCCGCGACAACCGCATGGGCGGCAACGACGAGCGGGAGCAGACCCTGAACCAGCTGCTGGCCGAGCTGGACGGCTTTGACCCCGGCAAGGGCATCATCGTCCTGGGCGCCACCAACCGGCCCGAGGTGCTGGACAAGGCCCTGCTGCGGCCCGGCCGCTTCGACCGGCGCATCACCATCGACCGGCCCAACCTGGCCGGCCGCCTGGCCACCCTCCAGGTGCACACCCGGAAGATCAAGCTGTCCGAGGACGTTGACCTGAAGAAGATCGCCCTGGCCACCGCCGGGTGCGTGGGCGCCGACCTGGCCAACCTGGTGAACGAGGCCGCCCTGCGGGCGGTGCGCCACGGCCGGAGACTGGTGACCCAGGAGGACCTGCTGGCCTCCTTCGAGTTTGTCATCGCCGGCAGCGAGAAGAAAAATTCCGTGCTCACCGAGTTCGAGAAGAAGCTGGTGGCCTATCACGAGGTGGGCCACGCCATGGTGGCCTACAAGCAGAAGAATGCCGAGCCGGTGCAGAAGATCACCATTGTCCCCCACACCGAGGGCTCTCTGGGCTACACCCTGCTCATGCCCGAGGAGGACAAGACCAACCTGCGCACCAAGGAAGAGCTCATGGCCAAGATCACCGTCTCCATGGGCGGCCGGGCCGCCGAGGAGGTGGTCATGCATACCATGACCAACGGCGCCTCCCAGGATATCCAGGAGGCCACCAACATCGCCCGGAACATGGTTGCCATGTTCGGCATGAGCGACGAGTTCGGCATGATGGCCCTGGGCTCCATCCGCAACCAGTATCTGGATGGCGGCTACGGCCTGGACTGCGCCCAGGAGACGGCGGCCATCATGGACAAGGAGGTCAAGGTCATCCTGGACCAGTGCTACAAGGACGCTGTGGCCCTTATCCAGGACAACCTGGAGGACATGCACAAGGTGGTGGCCTACCTCCTGGAGAAGGAGACTATCACCGGCGGCGAGATGGTGGCCATCATCGAGGGCCGGGACCCCGCCCTGGTGGAGGACGCCTACGCCTCTACCCGGCAGTCGGAGAAAAAGAAGCCGCTGCCCGGGGATATCGAGCCCCCCGCCAAGAACATCCACATCGTCAGCGAGGAGATCAAGCCCCCCATTCCTCTGGACGAGGGGGACGCCGGCCAGAACGGCCCGGCGGACTCCGGGGAGCAGCCGGGCGAAGAAACGCCGGAATCCAGCGCTGCGGAGGAGCCTAATGCCCCCACGGACAGCGCTTCCGTTCCGGAAAATCACGAGCCCTCCTCTGAGGACGAAACCAAGGAATAATGGCATAAAAACCGCGCCGCAGAGCTTCAATTTCAGCTCTGCGGCGCGGTTTTTTCGAATGAAGAGGGCGTTCGGGAGGATGCGCCCTATCATAGGCGGAAACCTCCTCAAGCGGCGCGTCCGGGAGGCCGCGCCCTACAGGCGGCGAAAACATCCGGACCGGGCGGCCGCATGGGGCCGCCCCTACAGTTTTTTGGGGGTGAATTTGAGCCCTGAGCGGGCGGGTGAGGACACCCGCCCCTACGGCGAAACTGGAAGCGGTTCCTTCTTTTTCGTAGGGGCCGGACACCGGCCAGCCCGTCGGTTAACAGATCGCTTTCCGAGATACGGCGGGAGGGGCAAGCCCCTCCCCTACAGCGATATATGCACCGGTACCGTTGGCTGAGCAAAGCTAGGCCCAGAAATTGAACCGCACCGGCCCCAATTTTCCACCCAAACAGGCCGCCGAAGGCAGCCCCCAACGCAAAGCCCAGCGAAGCGGGTTTGCGTTGGAGAGGAGGAACGATGGAGTGAGCGAGCTTTGCCCGGCAGGACGAAGCGAGGGATACGAAACCCGCGACGACAAAGTGGCCCGGCGGGAATTGAGACCCGCCACTCAGATTTTGCGCGCCGGAAATACTGCAAAATCTAACAAGTACGCGTCCCCCGTAATGGGGGTTCTAGAGGGCGGGCGGCATGGAGGCGGGGAGGCTTTGCCGAACCACCGATTGCGCCCGACCCCTGGCGGTTCTCAAGGTGAATTGCCCCAAAGGGGCAAGAGAGGGTGGCCTGGGCCATTGGTGACTTTCTGGCCGTCCAGAAAGTCACTCGCCGCCCGCAGGCGGCGAAACTCCCCTGCGAAAAGAGCCGCCCAGCGGCCCGATGAGGGCATCGGGCCCTACGAAAAAGACGCTCTATTATGGCCCTCTCATCCGCCCTCTTCGGGGGCACCTGACCCTATCCCCTCTGGCCTTCGGCCATCATCCCTACTCCTTTTGGCCTTCGGCCATTTCCCCCTGACAGGGGGAATCGGCCCCTTGACAAGGGGAGTCGGCCCCCAAGGGGAAGGCTTTAGAAGTGCAGGCGGCGAAAACCTCTAGAGGACGGCGAGACTTTTAGAGCTGCAAGAAGCGAAACGAAGTTTCGCAGAAAATTTCTTTGCCTACTTTCTTTTTCAAAGAAAGTAGGTCACAGGCAGCGCCGGTAGGTGCGGGTAATCTCCCGCAGTTTGCCGGACACATAGGGGTTCAGGGCCTCGGCGCGCACCCGCCAGGACCAGTTGTGGTCCCCCACGGTGCCGGGGGTGTTCATCCGGGCGTCTCCGCCCAGGCCCAGCACGTCCTGGAGTGGGGCGATGGCCAGGTAGCTCCCGGAGGCCCAGGCCCCGGAGATGACCCCCCAGCCCAGCCCCTCGTCCTCCCGCAGGCGCAGGTAGCGGCGGGCGAAGCCGGACTCCTCCGGCCAGGCCTCGTTGAGGAACTGGACAAAGGTCTGGGTGTCGTGGGTGCCGGTGTAGACCACCGAGAAGGGCTGGCAGTTGTGGGGCAGATAGGCGCTCTCCCCGTTGGGGTCAAAGGCAAAAACCATCACCTTCATACCGGGGATGCCGCAGCTGCGGACAAACTCCAGGGCGTCCAGGTCCAGGTTGCCCAGGTCCTCGGCGATGAGTTCCAGCTTGGGGGCGGCGGCCTGGAGCAGGTTGAGCAGGGCCATCCCCGGGCCCGGCTCCCAGTGGCCCTCCTTGGCGCTCTCCGCCCCGGCGGGCACCGACCAGTAGGTGTGGAAGGCCCGGAAGTGGTCGATGCGGATGGCGTCGTACATGCGGGCGCACCACTGGATGCGCTCCTTCCAGAAGGCAAAGACCGCCGGCCGGTTGCCCTCCCAGTCATAGAGGGGATTGCCCCAGAACTGGCCGTCGGCGGTGAAGGCGTCGGGGGGGACCCCGGCCACCGCAGCCAGGCGGCCGTCCTCATCCAGCTGAAACAGCTCCGGGTGGTAGTACACCTCGGCGCTGTCGGCGGACAGATAGAAGGGGACGTCCCCCATGATGCGGATGTGCTTCTGGTTGGCGTACTCCTTCAAGTGGAACCACTGGCGGTAGAAGGTGTCTTGGAGGAAGGTGTGGAAGGCCACCCGGTCCGGGTCGGGCTTGGCGTCCTCCGGCCACTGGTCCGGGCTGCCCTCGTACCGGTCGTGGAGGGCGGCAAACTGGGCGTACTCCCCGATCCAGGGCAGGTGGTGCTCCTCCGGGGCGGTCTCCATGAGGGTGAGGGAGCGCCGGAAAGCCAGCTCCAGCAGGTCCATGCGGGTCTCGTGGAGAAAGGCGTAGTCCACCCGGTCGGGGGCGTCCCGGCGGGCGGAGTCCAGCTCCTGCTGGGTGAGCAGTCCCTCCGCCGCCAGCTCGTCCAGGTCGATGAGGAAGGGGTTCCCGGCGAAGGCGGAGGGGGACATGTAGGGGGAGTTGCCGTGCCCCGGCGGGACTAGGGGCAGAATCTGCCAGTAGGTCTGACCGGCCTCGGCCAGAAAGTCTACAAAGCGGCGGGCGGGCGCTCCCAGAGAGCCGATGCCATAGGGCCCCGGCAGGGAGGAGACGGCCAGCAGCACGCCGCTGAAACGGGCATCATACATGGGAAACAGTCTCCTTTCAGGGGTTACACACCCGGCTTCGCCGGGCGATATGTTATAGTATAGCAGAAATCACCAAAAAAGCAAGAGAAACTGGCTGTCAATTTGTGCTTTTATTAAAATAGAAGCTGCCTCCCCAGAAAAATTCCCAGGAGGATCTGGACCGCCAAAAGGGCGGGCAGGCCGTACCGGAAATACCAGTGCTTCGTCTTGTGGTGAAACAGGCGCATCCCCAGAATGGCCCCCAGACTCCCGCCCAGCACCGCCGGGAGAAACAGCGTTTTTTCCGAGATGCGCCATTTGTCCCGCCGGGCCCGGCGCTTGTCCAGGCCCATGAGGACAAAGGCAATGAGATTCATCAGAAGCAGATAGCCCAGCAGTAGCTGGAGCGCTTCTTTGGACATGGCAGTACCTCCTCTGGGGCATTTGCCCCAAGACAGAAAAAGACCCCGCTCCGGCAGACCGCCGGGGCGGGGTTCCGCTGTGTGTTATTGTACCAGTTTTTAGGGGAGAGGGCAAGGGAGTCTTTCACGTCTCGTCAAACCAGGTCTGAAAACTCATAAAATACTGCGGAACGGTTGGCTCATCCACCTGCAGCAGGAAGGTCCACGTGTCGTTTTCCAGCCCGCTACCTTGTGCGCGTGTTCCAGAGAGGGTAAATTCAAATCCCTGGAGGTCCGGCTGGTCGATGGTGCGGGTGACGGAGAAGCTGTCCCAGTTCACCAAGTAGGACTCAATCTCCGGTCCGCAGGGGACATCATCCCGGAAATACAGGTCCTCTTCATAAAAGAGATAGGGGGCGTCCGGGCCGGAAAACATGGCGTCCAGCCGCCTCTGGGTCAGGCTGGCAGAGAAGCGGGACTGGAATGTGTTCCGAAGATACTCCTCCTGGGTGATCCAGGGGTCGATCACCACCCGCCGCCAAGGGTTCTGGGGTAGGGTCTCCGCCTGGTATCCAGCTGCCTCCAGCTCCTCCCGGGTAAAGGTGCGCTCCTGGTCCCAGTCGGGGCTTCCCAAGTAGAGCTGTTCCAGGGCATCCGTCTGAGCAAAGGCCGCTATGGCCGCAAGTTGATACCGTTCCTCCTGGGGGATGGCGCTGCATGTATACCAGAACCCCGGGATGGAGGGAACCGAGTTGCTGTAATACACTGCCGCGATGTCGCCGTTTTCCATCAGCAGGTAGGGATAGCCCCCTGTTGCGACATAATACGGGCGGGATACCCAGCCTTGAGAGTCCACATCGGTCAGCACATCCTCCTCCACCAGGTCCGGGCGGTCTGTCCGCAGGCTGTAGACAAAGGAATAGACCTCATAGTCCCCATAGGCTCCCTCATAGTACAGCGATTCCACCCGGCCCTCCAGACAGGGATAGTCTGCGATGCCCGGCATCCCCTCCGCCACCTGCTCCTCCAGCCAAGTCTGGGCGGCGGCGTAGGCTTCGGCGTTGATTAGGGAAAAACTGGCCAGCAGGTCGGGCACCTGGGCGTAAAATTCCTCATAGCGCTCCAGTGCTCCTGGGATGCTCTCATCCACCGGCAAATCAGTAGGACCAGCGGCATAGAACACATATCCTCCTGTTTCCGCCAAGACCGGCAGAGCATAGGGGTTCCCCGCCGCCTCGGTCTCCTCCCACTCCTGGGAGGTACACCGGTAAACGCCCGCCAGCCAGCCGGCGTAGTCCTGGTCCCCTGCGTCCCGCATGTAAAAACTGGCCGCACAGGTCACATTTTGCATATTGGGATCGTTTTCCCGGATATCTACCTGGCCCCGCCAGCTTTGGGGCAGGGTCAGAGTGAATCCGTACTCCGAATTCACATAGGGAAGATAGGGAAGCAGGTCGATTTCCCACTCCTG
>CASFKT010000041.1 GCA_949295195.1 uncultured bacterium
AAGTCCTCGCTGCGCTCGCTGAACGCCTTGTCAAGCAAGGCATTCAGGGCATTCGATCCCACTCGAGGCGGGCTGCCGCCCCCTCGAGCTCCCCCGCCCTAACTTGAGTGGATTCATCTCAACAGAGGTTTTTTTACAAGCTGAAAAAACAGCCGCCCAACTGGGCGGCTGTTTTTGTTCGTTACAGCTGAAAGTCCTCGTCTTTGAGTCCGCTGAAGTCCGCCTTGGCAGGGCGGGGCGGGACCCGCTTGAGGGGGTCATACCGGAAGGCGCGGCAGTGGGACGCGCCGGACATGACACCTTTCTTGTCGCACACCACCTGGTCCGCGTCCAGGGGGCGGCTGCGGGCGCAGTAGGAGCAGCGGGGTTCGATGTTCTTTTGAAACAGGGCCATGAAAGGGCCTCCTTTTCCTGATGTGAAATCTTAACTTTTATTATACTCCCCGGAGCCGCTTTTTTCCACTGCTTTTTTTCACCACCCGGAGGGCCAGGGCAAACAACAGCAGCCAGGTGCCCCAGGCGGATGCGGTGGAGATGGTGAGGGCCTGCTGAAAGTCCAGGGCGGCCAGGGTCTCCGTCTGCTCCGCCAGGTAGGCGGAGACGGGGGCCTCCAGAGGGAGGAGGGGGACCAGCAGTCCCAGCAGCGCGGCGGACAGCCCCCCGTGGAGAAGCTTTCCCACCAGGTAGGTGCGCATAGACAGACCGCTGTCCCCCAGAAAGGCCAGTACCTGGCAGTGGACGGACAGCCCCGCCCACCCCAGCATAAAGGCGGCCATGGACAGCCGCCCGGACAGGGAGCCGTCGGTGAGGGAGGACACCCCGGAGGACACCTCCAGTACGCCGGTGAGCAGCCGCCGGGCCCAGGACTGGTCAAAGCCCAGGGGACCGAACAGCAGGGAGAGCAGCCGGGCCAGACCGGTGAGCACGCCGGTGAGGCTGAGCATGCGGATGATAACGGTAAAAAACAGCACAAAGGCGCAGATGTTCAGGGTGGAGGACAGGGCCCCGGTGACCGAGTGGGTGAAGGCGGCGGGAAAGGAGGCGGTCTGAAACTGGGCCCCCTGGAGCCGCCCCCTGCGGGGCCCCTCCCCCGGGCGGTAGAAGCGGAACAGCAGCCCCACCAGCAGGGAGGCGGCCATGTGGACCAGGTAGAGGAGCAGTCCCAGGGTGCCGCTGCCGAAGACCCCGGCCCCCACCACCCCAAAGATGAAGGCGGGGCCGGAGTTGTTGCAGAAGGCCAGCAGCCGCTCCGCCTCCGTCTTGGAGCACTGGCCGTTTTGATAGAGGGAGATAGCCGTCCGGGCCCCCACCGGATAGCCCCCCACAAAGCCCAGGGCCAGGGCGGAGGCACAGGCCCCGTTCACCCGGAACAGGGGGGCCATCACGGGCTGGAACAGCCGCCCCAGGTACCGGGAGAGCCCCAGTTCCACCACCAGGGAGGAGAGAACGAAGAAGGGAAACAGGGAAGGGACGATCACATTGCCGCACAGTTTCAAACCGTCCCGCATGGCCCCCATGGCCTCCCCCGGCCACAGCACCAGGGCCAGCGCGGCGCACAGCAGCCCCAGGGCCAGCAGAAGCTCCCGGTATTGCCGCTTTCCCATCAGCCGCCCCACAGCGCTCCCTCCTTTAGGCCTTGTTTAAAGCATGTCAATCAGCCCTGACGGCGGGTCTTTTTCCGCCATATCGCGTTGATTTTCCTTGCAATCCACAAAAGATTGCCGTGTCAAATCGCCTTGTCTGGCGAAAAAATTCCTCGCCGTTGGGCACATTTCCATGCTTCAAACAAGGCCTAGATCAAACTGGAAAAAGAATATGCGGAATGAGGGCAAAACTTGCTTGTCCCGGGGAAATTCCGGCGGAAAAATACCAAAACGGGAAAAGAATTGCATCCTCCGCTTGCGGAACCCTGCAAAACCGATTATAATGAATGACAAGAAGGAAACAGCCGCCTTTTGGGAAAGGAGGCGCGGAACCATGAGCGCGCAGGATATTTTTGAGACCATCAGCAGCCAGTATTTTCAGCTGACCAACTCGGAGAAGAAAGTGGCCGACTATGTGCTGGCCCACCGGATGGACGCCCAGTACATGTCCATCTCCGAACTGGCGGAGGAGTGCGCGGTGGCCGACGCCACCATCTCCCGGTTCTGCCGCCGCCTGGGGCTGGGGGGCTACAACACATTCAAGCTGGAGCTGGCCAAGGCGTCCATGGCCGCCCACAGCGCCCGCCGGGCGGGAATGGAGGAGGGCGGCCGGGACGGCTTTGAGGCCATGTGCCGGGAGCGGATGCAGGAGAGCACCGCCGCCCTGGAGCAGACGGTGAAGCGTCTGGACCCGGAGGCCCTGAAGCGGGCGGCCGACCTGCTGTTCCAGGCGGGGAGGGTGCTGTGCATGGGGCAGGGGAGCTCCATGGTGCTGGCGGAGGAGGCCTGGACCCTGCTGTCCTCCATCTCCCCCAAATTTGCCCTGGTGCCCGACTCCCACCAGCAAATGGCCGCCCTGGCCCTGATGGAGGAGGGGGACGCGGCCCTGTACTTCTCCTACTCCGGTTCCACCCGGGAGATTCAGGACGCCCTGGAGGTGGCCCACGCCCGAAAGGGAAAGGTGATTCTGATTACCCGCTTTCCCAAGTCCCCCGGGGGCCTGAAGGCGGATGTGGTCCTCCAGTGCGGCTCCAACGAGGGGCCTCTCCAGGCCGGGTCGGTTCCCGCCCGGGTGGCCCAGCTGTTTGTGCTGGACCTGCTGTACACCGAGCTGTTCCAGCGGGCTCCGGAACAGGCGGTGGAGTGCCGGGAGCGCATCGCCGAGGCCATTGCCCGGCGGCATGTATAGGAATGGAAAGACCCTTCTGCCAGCTTCGCTGGCAGAAGGGTCTGTTTTATCCTAGCGCCACGTCCAAAATCATCATCAAGGTGAACCCAACGGCAAAGCCGATGGTGCCCAGGTTGGAGTGCTCTCCCTGGCTGGCCTCGGGGATGAGCTCCTCCACCACCACATAGAGCATGGCCCCCGCGGCGAAGGCCAGGAGGTAGGGGAGGGCAGGGGCGATCTGAGAGGCCAGCAGAATGGTGAGCAGGGCGCCCACAGGTTCCACCACTCCGGAGAGCAGGCCGTACAGGAAGGCGCGCCCCCGGCTGGCCCCCTCGCTTTTAAGCGGGAGGGAGATGATGGCCCCCTCGGGGAAATTCTGGATGGCGATGCCGATAGACAGGGCGAAGGCCCCGGTGAGGGTGATTCCGCCGTCGCCGCTGAGCATGCCGGCGAACACTACACCCACCGCCATCCCCTCGGGGATGTTGTGGAGGGTGACTGCCAGCACCAGCATGGTCAGGCGCTTGAAGCTGCTGTTTGGGCCCTCCGCCTTCTCACTGCCCAGGTGCAGGTGGGGGACCAGCTGGTCCATCAGCAGCAGAAAGGCCATACCCAGCAGAAAGCCCACCGCCGCCGGCAGGAAGGCCAGCCGCCCCAGATGGGCGGACTGGTCCATGGCCGGGATAAGCAGGGACCACACTGCGGCGGCCACCATCACCCCGGATGCAAAGCCCAAAAGGGCTTTCTGCACCAGGGGATGGATCTGATTTTTCAGGAAAAAGACGCACCCCGCACCCAGCGTGGTGCCAAACAGGGGAAGGAGCAGCCCTAAGAGCAGCCCTCCCTCCAACAGTTGATTCAGCATGGGGATTCCTCCATTCCGGCGGCTCCCCTGGAGATAAAGTCAGGGGAGCCTGTACTGCTCCAGCCGCAGCCGGAGCTGCTGGTTGACCAGCTTTCGGGCCATAAGCTCCTTGAACTGGACGGTCTTGTTCTTCCCCTGAAGGCGGAGCTCCTCCAGCCTTTGGGCCAGTTCGGTCTGCTCCCGCTCCAGGTCGGAGAGCAGGTCCTCGCACCGGCCCAGCCGGTCCAGGGCACGGGAGAGATCCACCCCCTCCGCCAGGGCCCAGGTCTCCGCCCGGCGCTGGGTATAGCGCTCCATATCAGATTCCTCCTCTGTGACGGCATCATAAAAAATGGGCCGCGCCGGCAGGCGCGGCCCTGAAACGGTGATCAGTCGGGGCTGATGGTGTAGTTGGGAGCTTCCTTGGTGATATAGATATCGTGGGGGTGGGACTCCCGCAGGCCGGCCGCCGTGATCTGCATGAACTGGGCGTTCTGCTGCAGCTCCTCGATGGTGTGGCAGCCGGTGTAGCCCATACCGGCCCGCAGGCCGCCCATGAGCTGATAGATGGTGTCGCTGGTGGTTCCCTTGTAGGGGACGCGGCCCTCCACGCCCTCGGGGACCAGCTTCTTGTTGTTCTCCTGGAAGTAGCGGTCCTTGGAGCCGTGGTTCATGGCGGCCAGAGAGCCCATGCCGCGGTAGGTCTTAAACTGGCGGCCCTGGTAGATCTCGGTCTCGCCGGGGGACTCCTCACAGCCGGCCAGCAGAGAGCCGATCATGACCACATTGCCGCCGGCGGCGATGGCCTTCACAATGTCGCCGGAGAACTTCACGCCGCCGTCGGCGATGATGGGCACGCCGTACTCGGCGGCCACCCGGGCGGCGTCATAGATGGCGGTGATCTGGGGCACGCCGATGCCGGCCACCACGCGGGTGGTGCAGATGGAGCCGGGGCCGATGCCCACCTTCACGCAGTCGGCGCCCGCCTCGATAAGGGCGCGGGTGCCCTCGGCGGTGGCCACGTTGCCGGCGATCAGCTGTACGTCGGGGTAGAGGGCCTTGATGCGCTTGACGGTCTCCAGCACGTTCTGGGTGTGGCCGTGGGCGGAGTCCAGGCCCAGCACGTCCACGCCGGCCTCCACCAGGGCGGCCACCCGGTCCAGCACGTCGGAGGTGGCGCCGATGGCGGCGCCCACCAGCAGGCGGCCCTTCTCGTCACGGGCGGAGTTGGGGTATACCTCGGCCTTCTCGATGTCCTTGATGGTGATGAGGCCCTTCAGGCGGAAGTCCTTGTCCACGATGGGCAGCTTCTCGATCTTGTGCTTGCGGAGAATCTCCTTGGCCTCGGCCAGGGTGGTGCCCTCGGGGGCGGTGACCAGGTTTTCCTTGGTCATCACGTTGTCGATGAGCTGGTTCATGTCGGTCTCGAACTTCATGTCCCGGTTGGTGATGATGCCGATGAGCTTGCCGTTGTCGCAGATGGGCACGCCGGAGATGCGGAACTTGGCCATCAGCTCGTCTCGTCAGCCTCAGCCAGGGTGTGGCCGGGAGCCAGCCAGAAGGGGTTGGTGATGACCCCGTTCTCGGAGCGCTTCACCATGTCCACCTGTTCGGCCTGCTGGCTGATAGACATATTTTTATGGATGATGCCGATGCCGCCTTCCCGGGCGATGGCGATGGCCATGCGGTACTCGGTGACGGTATCCATGGCGGCGCTGATCAGGGGGATATTCAGCCGGATCTTCTTCGTCAGCTGGGTGTGCAGGTCCACGTCGGCGGGCAGCACATCGCTGGCCGCGGGGATCAGCAGCACATCGTCAAAGGTGAGGCCCTGCTTGACGAACTTCTGGGCGGCGTCCTGATTGACCATAAGCTACAACTCCTTTAACTCCTTTTCCTTCCGCCCTGCGGGGACCGCAGGGCCTGTCATCACAAAAATGTGTATTGGATATTCCATTGTACCCTGTTGGCGCAAGGGTTGTCAAGGAAGCACTTCACCAAAAATCAGCGCCGCCTCAAAGCGGGATTTGCCGCCTTCGTCCATCCCCTGGACGAAGTGGGCGCCCTCCTGCTCCTTTGTCCAGAGGAGCAGCTCCTCCCCGGGGCGGCACTCGGCCAGATAGCCGATCTGCATGGAGGACAGGAACCGGCCGGGGCCCAGGCGCTCCATCTCCAGGGCGTCGCAGGCGAAGTCGGCATACCGGGTGTTGTTCACGTGGCCGTTCAGATCGGTGTCGCTGTAGCGCAGCTTCCGCCGCCCGGCCAGCTCCAGGTTCGGAGGCAGGCGGAGCTTGGAGAGCTTCTTGCTTTTGCACAGCTCCCCGCCGCCGGTGCCGTCCAGCTCATGTACGGTGGCAAGGCGGATGATCTGCCGGGTGTCCAGGCTGGCCAGCACCCAGGCGGAGACACACTCGCCCACCTCCTCCCCGTCCACAAACAGGTCGTAGTCCCGGTACATGGTGGCCCCCTTGTCCTCCCGGTGCCAGGTGCGGATGGTGAGGGGCTCCTCCCACCGCAGGGGTCGGCGGAGCTGATACCACACCCGGGTGAGCATCCAGAAGGCGTGATAGCCGTCGGTGGTCATAGTCCGGCCGAAGCCCCCGTGCTCGGCGGCCTGGGTGGCCGCCTCCTGGATGTGGCCCAGCAGGGCGGAGGCCTTGCAGTAGCCGTTCCCATCCACGTCCCGGGAGTCGATGGGCAGGGTCATCTCGTAAAAGAGGCTCATTTGGACTCCTTTCCCCGCAGCAGCAGTGTGGTCTTGCAGCAGATGTCGTCCAGATCGTCGGCGGTGGCGGCGGGAATGCGCATCTGGGCCCCGCAGTCCCGGCAAATCAGATCCACCGAGCTGTAGTTTACCTGAAAGGTCCAGTTTTTGGAGCCGCAGGTGCAGGAGATGCCGCCCCGGGCGGCAATGTCCCGGATCTCAGACAAAACCTCCTCCATGATCAGGGGGTCTAGGAAGGGGGGCTTCTCCTCGTCGGTCTGGCCGGAGCCGTCGGGGGACTCCAGCTTGTCGACAGCCCGCTCCAGCCGGGCGGTGGCGGCGTACACCGGGCCCTCCTCGCCCACATAGCAGCAGTCCAGGCCGGATGCGGCGCAGGAGAAGGCCAGGGCCTTTTCCCGCAGAAAGGCGTGGGAGGGGCAGGAGACCAGGTGCTCCCGGCCGCAGGCCACGCAGGGGACGCTTAAGGTGACCCGCTGGGGCATGAACTCCACGGTCAGCTCCGACTTGCCGCAGGGGCACTTGATGTGGGCGGGGGCGGCGGCCAGGGCGAATACGTCCTTTTCCACGATCACCGACTGGCGGCAGCGGGGGCAGATATAGGCAAGAAAGCGCGTCTTCTCATGTGTCATGGGCGTTCCTCCAGTTTCCTTGTGCGCGGTTGGGGCCGGGGCGGCGGGCCGTCCCGGCGCAAGGGATATTATACCGCAGATTTGTGCCGTTGACCAGTGGGTTTTTCGCACCACGGGGCGCTCAGGCGCATAGTCTGGGACAGATTTTGGAACCAATGGAGGGAAGTATCCATGTCTCAGACCTATCAGATCCAATATTTTTTGGGGGCCAACTCGCCCCAGGGCTTTTACTCGCTGTACGACCAGCTGCTGTCCCCGGAGACGGCCAACGCCATTTACATCATCAAGGGCGGTCCGGGCTGCGGCAAGTCCACCCTCATGCGCCAGGTGGCGGCCCAGGCCGCCCAGGCGGGGGAGACGGTGGAGTACATCCTGTGTTCCGGGGACCCGGATTCCCTGGACGGAGTGGTGCTGCCCCGGCTGAAGGCGGCCCTGGTGGACGGCACGGCCCCCCATGTCATAGAACCCAAGTATCCCGGCGTGGTGGAGCAGTACGTCAACCTGGGCGATTGCTATGACCGGAAGGGGCTCCAGGAAGTGCGGGAGGAGCTCCAGGGCTGCATGAGGGGCTACAAGGAGCACTACCAGCGGGCCTACCGCTGCCTGGGGGCGGCCGCCGAGATTCGGGAGGACGTGCGGGACACCCTGATGACGGAGGAGCTGGAGGCGAAGCTGGCCAAGCGGGCCCGGGGCATTTTGAGCCGGGAGCTGAAGCCCAGAAAGACCGGCGAGGCGGGAGCGGTGAAGCAGCGCTTCCTGGGGGCGGTGACCCACAAGGGCGTACTGACCCTCTACGGCACGGCGGCCGCCCAGTGCACCCGGATCTATGAGCTGTCCGACCGGTATGGCCTGGCCCACCCGCTGCTGGCCCGGCTGCTCTCCGGGGCGGTGCTGGGGGGCTATGACGTGGTGGCCTGCCCCGACCCCATGGCCCCCCAGCGGCTGGCCCACCTGCTGGTGCCCGAGGCGGGGCTGGCCTTCGTCACCTCCACTCCGGCCCAGCCCTACCCGGGGCGGGCCTGCCGCCGCCTGCGGCTGGAGACTATGGCGGACCAGGACCTGCTCCGCCGATGCCGGCCCCGGCTGCGCTTCGCCCTGAAAGTGTCCGCCGCCCTGGTGGAGGAGGCGGTGGACTCCCTGGCCCAGGCCAAGGCCATGCACGACGACCTGGAGGGTCTCTACCACCCCTATGTGGACTTCGGGCGGGGAGCGCTGGAGGGGGAGCGGATCGCCGGAGAGATCCTGGCGTTGGCGTAGACCGGAAAAATGCCGTTACTTTTACGCCCGCAGCGGTGGAAAAGTCCGCCCTTCGCTTGCCGGAATCCTTGTACAGCAGGGGTCCCGGGGCATTTGATCCCATCCGGGGCGGGCGGCTGCCCCCTCGAGTTCCCCCGCCTCAACTTGAGCAGATTCATCTCAGCAGAGGTTTTTTTGACAAACTGGGAGGCCCGGCATTTGGACTACCTGGGGCGGCAGGAGTTTGAGGCCTTTCTTGCCGGCATGAACGAGGAGTACGCGGTTTTGCTGGAGCAGGTGGGCCTGCTGGAGACAAAATAGTCCTCCCGCGGACAGGTGACTCTCCCGAATGATTCCCCCAAATACAGGCGGCTCCTGGTGTGCCGGGAGCCGCCGCAGTTTTTTGAAAAACCTGTGCAGAATCAAATCCGCCTGAGCGGGAAATAACAGGCCGCCCCTGCGCATCAAAACAGTGCCATGCGGACACAGATGAAAAAGAAAAGCAGCCACCAGCAGAGAAAAGCTGGTGGCTGCTTTCATTTACGAGGAGATGGGAAAATCCCGAAAGGCCAGATTCAGATCCACGCTGCCTTCAATGCCCGGCACGGTGCCGGTGTGGGTGTACTGCCACATGTCGAAGTCATAGTAGAAGTCCGGCTTGCTGTCGTACTCCGCCAGCCAGAAGAGGGAGGAGTCCAGCGACTTCAGATCATAGACCAGATAGCCCATATCCTGGTTGAAATAGACCATGGGGGTGTACCCGGCTACCGACACCAGCTCACAGAAGGCGGCGGCGCACTGGGTGATCCCCTGGCCGTCCATGCCCTCGGTCCGGGCCTGACCGGTGGTGATGTACTCCCAGTCAAAGACCACCGGATACCGGATGGGGTAGCTGCGGATGGCCTCCAGCACAAAGTCGGCCTCCTCCTCCGCCTCGGCCACAGTGGTGGCCTGGGAGAAGAAGTAGACGCCCACATCCAGTCCGGCCTCCAGAGCCCCCTCCATATTGGCCTGGAACCGCTCGTCCATCTGCAGGGTCCCCTGGGAGTACCCACGGTAGCCCACCCGGATCATGGCAAAATCGATGCCGGAGCCGGCCACCGTCTGCCAGTCGATTTCCCCCTGGTAGACCGAGACGTCGATCCCCAGAGCGGCCTGCTGGCCGTCTTTCTCATACTGGACCCAGCCCTGGCTGTCCGTGGTAAAGGCCTCTGGGTCGTAAGTGTTTTTGTCCAGCCCCTCCACCACCAGCAGCTGCTGGTCCCGGTAGGTAATGTACTCGGGCTCGGGCTCCTTGTGAAATACGGTCAGGTACAGGACCGCGCAGGAGATGGCCAGCGCCAGCAGGGAGAATACCAGGGCCAGCTTGCCGGTCCAGCCTCCGCCGCGCCGGGGAGGAGATGGCCGGTCATCCCGGGGGCGGGGCGTTTGAAGTTCCTCAATTATCATGAAATGCCTCCATACGGTTGGCCCGGAGGCCAGGGTCAACGGCCCTTTGCTCAAAAGACAAAAAGGCGGTTTGTTGTATTGTATCAGGAATTGCCGGATGATGCAAGACTTGCGGCTTTTATTTTCCCTTTTGTCATAAAATAAGAGGATTTGTAAAGAAAAATTCAAATTTTATGCAGGAGAAGCTGAGCTGCACCGCCGAAAGAACGCAGGTGGCAGGGCGGGAAAGAGGGGAGAACGGCGGCGGAGGGGAAACAAAGTTGCTTTTTCCCTATGATTCCGATATAATAAAAGCCACGGCATTTTGAGAAGGGGGGGCTGCATGATGGAGGGACATTCAATCCCGCGTTTGATGGTGGCCGCCCCTTCCAGCGGGAGCGGCAAGACCACCCTCGCCTGCGGCCTGCTTCGGGCGGCCCAGCGGCGGGGGCTCACGCCCTGCGCCTTCAAGTGCGGCCCCGACTACATCGACCCCATGTTCCACCGCTCTGTCTTAGGGGTGCCCAGCCGGAACCTGGACCTGTTTTTCAGCTCGGAGGCGGAGATTCGCTCCCGGCTGGTTTCTGCCGCTCAGGGTCACGGCCTGGCGGTGCTGGAGGGGGTCATGGGCTTTTACGACGGTCAGGGGAACACCGACCGGGCCAGCAGCTGGCGCCTGGCCCGGGCCACCCGGACCCCCGTCCTGCTGGCGGTGCGCCCCCAGGGGACGGCCCTCACTCTGGCCGCCCTGGTGAAGGGGGTGCAGGCATTCCGAACTCCCAGCCAGATCGCCGGGGTGCTCCTCAACGGCTGCACCCAGCGGCTGGCCGAGCTGCTGACCCCCACCATCCAGGGGGAGACCGGCCTGCCGGTGCTGGGGTACCTGCCCCAGCTGCCCGGCTGCTCCATCCCCAGCCGCCACCTGGGGCTGTTCACCCCGGACGAGGTGGAGGACCTGTCCGCCAAGGTGGACAGGGTGGCCAATCAGCTGGCAGAGACCGCCGACCTGGACCGGATCTTCGCGCTGGCCCGCTCCGCCCCGGAGCTGGAGGCGGAGCCCCTGCCGCTCCTCCCGGATGCGCCGGATGGGCCCCTGGTGGCCGTGGCCCGGGACGAGGCCTTCTGCTTCTACTACGAGGACAACCTGGACGAGCTGCGCCGGGCGGGGGCCCGGCTGGCCTTCTTCCGGCCCACCCGGGACCGGGCCCTCCCGGAGGGGACCTGCGGCCTCTATCTGGGGGGCGGCTACCCGGAGCTCCACGCCCGGGCCCTGAGCGAAAATAGTCCCATGGGGGAGGCCGTCCGCCGGGCCGTTTTAGATGGTATGCCAACCCTGGCCGAGTGCGGCGGGTTTTTGTACCTGCAAAGCACCCTGGAGGACGGGGAGGGGACCCCATGGCCCATGGCCGGAGTGCTGGACGGGGCGGGGTTCAAAACCCCCAAACTCCAGCGGTTTGGATATGTGACCCTCACCGCCCAGGAGGATTCCCCCTATCTGAAACAGGGGGAGACCATGGCCGCCCACGAGTTCCACCGGTGGGACTGCTCCCGAAACGGGGAGCTGTGCCGGGCCCGGCGGCCCAGCGGGGGAGAGGACTGGAACTGTATGGTGGGACAAGGGAATCTCCTTGCCGGGTTTCCCCACCTGTATTTTCCCTCCAACCCACAGTTTGCGGTTCGGTTCGCGGCTGCGTGCAGACAGTATCAAGAGAGGAACGCCCTATGACCTGGACCCAGCTTTCAAAACAGATATCGTCCATCTCCCCGGCGGACCGGGGGGCCATGGAGGCGGCCCGCCGCCGGTGGGACGCCATCGCCAAGCCCCTCCGGGGCCTGGGCAGGCTGGAGGACCTGCTGGTCCGAATGGCCGGGGTGACCGACAGCCCGGACCTGGACTTGGGCCGGAAGGCCGTGGCGGTGTTCTGCGCCGACAACGGTGTGGTGGCCGAGGGGGTCACTCAGACCGGGCAGGAGGTCACCTGGACGGTGGCCCAGACCATGGGGGAGCGGCGGTCCTCCGTGTGCCACATGGCCCGGACCGCCGGGGCACAGGTGTTCCCGGTGGATCTGGGGATGGTCCGGCGGGACACGCCCTCTGGCGTGCGCCCCTGCGTAGTGCTGGAGGGGGGGACCCGGAACATAACGAAGGGCCCGGCCATGCCGCGGGAGGCGGCGGAGCGGGCCCTGACCGTGGGCTTCTCCCTGGCCCGGGAGCTGGCGGAGGATGGATATAACCTCCTGGCCGCCGGGGAGATGGGCATTGGCAACACCACCACCACGGCGGCTGTAACCTGCGCCCTGCTGGACCTCTCCCCCCAGGAGGCGGTGGGCCGGGGGGCCGGATTGTCGGACGCGGGGCTGGAACGCAAGCGCCGTGCGGTGGAGCGGGCCCTGGAGGTCAACCAGCCAGACCCCGGCGATCCGGTGGATATTCTCTGTAAGGTGGGTGGACTTGACATTGCGGCCATGACAGGATTTTACCTGGGCTGTGCCGCCGCTCAGGTCCCGGTGATCCTGGACGGGGCCATCTCGGCCGCCGCCGCTCTGCTGGCGGTGCGGCTGTGCCCCAATGCAGAAAAAGCGCTCCTGCCCAGCCACTGGCCCTCGGAGCCCTGCGGACAGGCCCTGCTGGCCGCCCTGGGGCTGGAGCCCGTATTGCACGGCAATTTTCACCTGGGGGAGGGCACCGGGGCGGTGGCCCTCATGCCCCTGCTGGATATGGCCCAGTCCGTCTACCGGGATATGTCCACCTTCGGGGGAATGGGCATCGGGGCCTACCGGCCCGACGGGGAGCGGGTCCCCGCCAAAGACGAGGCCACTCCGTGACCGCCCTCGTCTTTGGCGGGGCGGCCAGCGGAAAGAGCGAGTACGGCGAGAAGCTGGTTTGCTCCCTGCCCCGGACAGGGGAACTGATTTATCTGGCCACCATGGAGCCCTTCGGCCCGGAGGCGGAGGCGCGCATCCGGCGGCACCGGGAGCTGCGGACGGGCAGGGGATTTTCCACCTTGGAGCGGGCCAGAGACCTGGCTTGCTGTCCCCTTCCCAGCGGAGGGACCGTTTTGCTGGAGGATCTGGGCAATCTGGCCGCCAACGAGCTGCTTTCCGACAAAAACCTGGACCCGGAGGGGGCCTTTCTCCGCATTCGGGACGGCCTGCAGGCCGTCCGGGACCGGTCGGAGCACCTGGTGGTCGTCAGCAACGACCTCCACCGGGACGGGGAGACCTATCCACGGGAGACGGAATGTTATCTGGAGCTGATGGCCCGCCTCCATCGGGAGACGGCCGCCTGGGCGGACCAGGTGGTGGAGGTGGTGTGCGGGCTGCCGGTGATCTGGAAGGGGGAGAGGGCTTGAACATTCTGCGGACCGTGGGCATGGCCTCTGCGGACCGTGGGCATGGCCTTTGCCCTGTACTCCCGCATCCCCATGCCCCGCCTGGACTGGGAGAGTGAGAGCCGGAAGTACACCCTCTATGCCTTTCCCCTGGTGGGAATCGCGGTGGGGATCTTTGAGCTGCTGTGGCTGTGGATGGCACAAGTATTAAACCTTTACACAGTTTTGTCCGGGGCGGTGCTCACCGCCCTGCCCATCTGGATGACCGGGGGCATTCACTTGGACGGCTTCTGCGACGTGTGCGACGCCCGGGCCTCCCACCAGAGCCGGGAGCGGAAGCTGGAGATTTTGAAGGACTCCAATGTGGGGGCCTTTGCGGTGATCCACTGCGTACTCCTGCTCCTCCTCACCTTCGGCCTTTGGTGCCAGCTGAATCTGGGAGATTCTGAGATGTGGGGGGCGCTGGTCCTCCTGCCGGTGTTCAGCCGGTGCCTGTCCGCTTTCGGGGCCCTGTCCCTGCCCAACGCCCGGGGGAGCGGCATGCTGGCCTCGGTGACCGGAGGGGAGCAGAGACGGCCGGGCCGCTGGGGGCTGCTGCTGGGGAGCCTGCTGTGTGCGGCTGCCCTGGCGGCGCTGGAGCCCTGGTTCCTGCTGGCGGCGGGGGCGGGATACTTGTCCTTCCTCTCCTACGTGCGCACGGCGAAGCGGGAGTTCGGCGGCACCACCGGGGACCTGTCCGGGTGGTTTTTGCAGCTGTGCGAGCTCTCTTCCCTGGCCGGTCTGGTGCTGGCCCAGCGGCTGGAGGTGTTGTTATGATTTTAGTGGTGGGCGGCCTGGGGGCCGGAAAGCGGAAGTTTATTCGGGAAGAACTGGGGTACGCCCTGGAACAGTTCTCCTCTGCGCCGGAGGAGGGGACGCCGGTCTTGTGGGGGCTGGAGGCCCTGGACCCCCTGCCTCCGCTGGAGGACCTGCTGGGCCGGGAGGTGGTGGCCTGCCGGGAGGTGGGCTGCGGCGTGGTCCCTCTGGACCGGGCCAACCGGGACCGGCGGGAGGCAGTGGGGCGGCTGTGCTGTGACCTGGCTGCCCGGGCGGAGGCGGTGTACCGGGTGAACTGCGGAATCGCCATGCGATTAAAATAGGATTTTTTAGAGGTTCCGCCCTGCGGGGCGGGTTCCTTTTCCACGTGGAAAAGGAACCAAAAGACGCTGGGGGACGCCGCAGAGGCGAACTTCGTTCGCCAATGACGGCTTACCCCCAAACCCCCTTTTTACGGGGGCGCCAATTAAGCAGCTTGGTCTTTAATCGCAAAGGCGCGGGTGGCTCAGTCGACTCCCAGCCACTCGTCTTTCGCTGCCGCTCATCAGGCAGTGATCGAGAAGTTGGCACTCCCCTAATTGAAAAGCGCCTTTGTTGCGGCGGGGCTCAAGTACGGCTCAGAATTTATGCGGAACCCGCCCCGCAGGGCGGAACCCTGCTGAAAACAATTAAACGGAGAAAAAGGAATTTTTATGGAACTGCTCTTACTGCGCCACAGCATCACGCCTGGCAATCTGAAAAAACAATACGTTGGAATCACCGACCAGCCCCTGGCCCCGGAGGGGGAGGCCCTGGCCCGGGAGAAGCAGAAGGACATGCCACCGGTGGAGGCCCTGTGGATCTCCCCCATGCTCCGGTGCCGACAGACGGCCAAAATTCTGTTCCCGGAGCTGGAGCCGATGGAGGTCCCCGACCTGCGGGAATGCAACTTCGGGGACTTTGAGGGCAGGACCTGGGCGGAGATCAAGGACCACCCGGCCTATCAGGCCTGGATGGGCGGGGAGCAGGGGGCGGCCCTCCCCAACGGGGAGTCGGTGGCGGAGTTTTACGCCCGGTGCCGCCGGGGGTTCCAGCAGGTGATCCAGCAGGCGGCCTCCCTGGGCATCCAGCGGGGGGCGGTGGTGGCCCACGGGGGTACCTGGATGGCGGTGCTGGAGGCCTACGGCCGCCCGAAGCGCCCCTTCTACCAGTGGCAGCCCAAGAACTGCTCCGGTTTCCGCATGGAGGTCCGGGAAAATCCCCTGGAGCTCCACCTGCTGGAGGAGCTATGACCCTGCTGGCCCTGCGGTTTTTAACGGTGCTTCTCCCGGCGGTGCTCCTGGACCTGATTCTGGGGGACCCCCGGTGGCTGCCCCACCCGGTGCGGTGGATGGGGCGGACCATCTCCGCCCTGGAACCATTCCTGCGCCGGGCATTTCCCAAGACGCCCGCGGGGGAGCGTGCGGCCGGTGGGGCGCTGGTTCTGCTGATGGCGCTGCTGTTCGGCGGGGGGAGCGCTCTGCTCCTCCGGCTGTTCGGTGTGCTCTCCCCCTGGCTGGCCTGGGGGGTGGAGGTGTGGTTCTCCTTCCAGCTCCTATCTGCCCGGGACCTGCAAGTGGAGGCCATGGCGGTGTATCCCCCCTTAACATCCGGCGACCTGGAGGGGGCCCGGGCGGCGGTCTCCCGAATCGTGGGCCGGGACACCTCGGTCCTGGATGGGAGCGGGGTGGCCAAGGCGGCGGTGGAGACGGTGGCGGAGAACACCTGCGACGGGGTGATCTCCCCCCTGATCTTTCTGTTTTTGGGCGGTCTGCCCCTGGGCATGGCCTTCAAGGCGGTGAGCACCCTGGACTCCATGGTGGGCTACCGCACCCCGAAGTACCAATATTTTGGCACGGCCGCCGCTAAACTGGACGACGTCCTGAATTTTGTACCCGCCCGGCTGTCCGGGGTTCTGATGTGCCTGGGGGCGGCCCTGCTCCCGGGATGTTCCGGGGGGCGGGCCTGGCGGATCTTTTGGCGGGACCGAAAAAAGCACGCCTCCCCCAATTCCGCCCACAGTGAGGCTGCCTGCGCCGGAGCCCTGGGGGTGCAGCTGGCGGGGGACGCCCAGTATTTTGGAAAGCTGGTGCGCAAGCCCACCCTAGGGGAGCCGGTCCGGCCGGTGGAGCCGGAGGACATTGCCCGGGCCTGCCATCTGATGTACGCCACAGAAGGGCTCACCCTGCTGCTTTTGAAGGGGATGGGGCTGGCACTGAATCTGCTGTAAAGGAGAACTCCTATGCACCAATACGACCACGGAGGCGACGTGTACGGGGCGGAACGCCCGGCGCTGGACTTCTCCATCAGCTTGAATCCCATGGGGCCGCCCCCGGGCGTGCTGGAGGCGGCCTGGGCGGCGGTGCTGGACTGGAACCGCTACCCGGACCCCAAGTGCCGGGCCCTGCGGCAGGCGGCCGCCCGGCGGGATGGGGTGCCGGAGGAGTTTCTTCTCTTTGGAAACGGGGCCTCCGACCTGATCGACCGCTTTCTGCGAGCCCTTCGGCCCAGGCGGGCTTTGCTGCTGGCTCCCACCTTCTCCGAGTATCGCCGGGGATTGGAGGGGATCGGCTGTGAAATTGAGGAATTTTTTCTTGACAAGGAAAATAGCTTTACGATCTCAGAGAGCATTTTGAATGCAGTCTGCCCCGGAGTGGACCTGGTGTTTCTCTGCGACCCCAACAACCCCACCGGGCGGCGGATGGAGCCGGAGCTCCTCCGGGCCCTTCTGGACCGGTGCCGGGAGGCGGGGGCCTTCCTGGCGGTGGACCAGTGCTTTCTGGAATTGACCGAGGGGGACCAAAACGCTCTGGTCTCTGAGCTGGCGGGCGGCGGACTGTTTCTTCTCCGGGCCCTCACCAAGAGCTGCGCCCTGGCGGGCCTGCGGCTGGGGTACTGCCTGTGCGGGGACGAGGCCCTCCTGGAGCGGATGGAGGGGCTGGGCTCCCCCTGGCCGGTGTCCGCCCCCGCCCAGGCGGCGGGGGTGTGCGCCTTCCGGGATTTTCCGGACTGGCCGAAGCGGTGCCTCCCCTTCCTTCAGGAGGAGCGGGCCCGGCTGACCCGGGCTTTGGAGGCCCTGGGGCTCTGGGTGTGCCCCAGCGACGCCAACTTTATTCTGTTCCAAGGGCCTACAGACCTGGGGGAGCGGCTGCTCAGGGAGGAAAATATTTTGATTCGGGACTGCGGCAACTACTCCGGCCTGGGGCTGGGGTGGTATCGGATCGGACTGCAGGGAAAGGCGGAGAACACCCGCCTGCTCCAGGCGCTGGAGCGGCTGCTGCCTGAGCGGTAGCGCGCCTCCGCGGCAGTTTCGCACCGGCAGCATTGGCTCGGCAAACCCAGGCGCAGAAGCTGAACCGCATCAAAAACAAATTTTGCAAACCCAGGGCCCAGTGGCCCGGAAGGAATCGCAGCCAAGCACTCCTAGCTTTGCGCGCCGGTAATGCCGCTCCCACCTATCAGGAGCACGTTCCCCATAAAGGGGGACCGGGGGAAAGGCGAATATGAGCGCGGAGCGCTCATTCTGAGCCGTCCCCCGGCGATCCTTTGGTGACTTTCCCATCGCTGGGAAAGTCACTCGCCGCCCGCAGGCGGCGAAATCCCCCCACACCCTATGAACCAAACGAAGAGAGAAGGGAACCCCATGCCAGCCAAAGCCATTATGATCCAGGGCACCATGTCCAACGCGGGGAAGAGCGTGCTCACCGCCGGCCTGTGCCGGATTTTCAAGCAGGACGGCTACTCCGTGGCCCCCTTCAAGAGCCAGAATATGGCCCTGAACAGCTTCATTACCAAGGAGGGCCTGGAGATGGGCCGGGCCCAGGTGATGCAGGCGGAGGCCGCCGGAGTGGAGCCCTCGGTGCGCATGAACCCCATTCTTTTGAAGCCCAACAGCGACACGGGCAGTCAGGTCATCGTCAACGGCGAGGTGCTGGGGGACATGCGGGCGGCGGACTACTTCCGCTATAAAAAGCGGCTCGTTCCCCAGATCATGGAGGCCTACCGCTCTCTGGCGGCGGAGCACGACATCATCGTCCTGGAGGGGGCGGGCAGCCCGGCGGAGATCAACCTGAAGTCCGACGACATCGTGAACATGGGGATGGCCAGGCTGGCCGGGGCCCCGGTGCTGCTGGCGGGGGACATCGACCGGGGGGGCGTGTTCGCCTCCCTGTACGGCACGGTGGCCCTGCTGGAGCCGGAGGAGCGCTCCATGGTCAAGGGAACCATCATCAACAAATTCCGGGGGGACGTGGAGATTTTAAGGCCGGGCCTGGCCCAGCTGGAGGCGCTCACAAGTCTTCCGGTGCTGGGGGTAGTCCCCTGGCTGGACCTGGACCTGGACGACGAGGACAGCCTGTCCTCCCGGTTCTCCGCCCGTCGGGTGGGGGGCCCTCTGGACGCGGCGGTGGTCCGGCTGCCCCGCATCTCCAACTTTACCGACTTCAACGCCCTGGAGCGCCACCCGGCGGTGGGCCTGCGGTACGTCGCCAGGGTGGAGGAACTGGGGAAGCCCGACCTGGTGATCCTCCCGGGCACCAAGAGCACCCTACACGACCTGCGCTGGCTGCGCCAGAGCGGCCTGGAGGCGGCCATTCAGAAGCTGGCCGCCGGGGGCACGCCGGTCATCGGCATCTGCGGAGGCTATCAGATGCTGGGGGAGAGCCTGTCCGACCCGGAGGGGGCGGAGGGGGGCGGCCGGATGGCGGGGATGGGCCTGCTGCCCGTCTCAACCGTTTTCCGGCGGGACAAGACCCGCACCCAGACCGCCGTCAGCTTCCCGGCCTGCCAGGGCTTTTTTACCCCCCTGTCCGGCGCGCCTCTGGAGGGATACGAGATTCACATGGGGACCGGCGGCGGGCTGTTTTCCATCCGGGACCGGGTGCTGGGCACCTACCTCCACGGGCTGTTTGATTCCCCCGCTCTGCTCCAGAGGCTGACCGCCCTGCTGCTGAGGGAAAAGGGGCTGCCGGAGGACGCGGCGGGGGAACTGGAGGACATTTGGACCTATAAGCAGCGGCAGTACGACAAGCTGGCCGCTGCGCTGCGGGAGAGCCTGGATCTGCCGGCCATCTACCGCATTCTGGACCGGGGACTGGAGAAAGGGGGCGCTGCCCGATGATTTATCACTGTGTGAAAGATGACTGCCGCTTCTGGGGGGAGGGGGACGCTGTGCCCCAGCGCTGCCCTCACTGCGGCGCGCCCCTGGTTCAGGCGAAGGAGGGCGAGCTCACCGGAGATGCCTGGTCGGCCCTGGGGGTGTTCTGGGTGGAGCAGGACGGCCACGAGGCGCGGGCGCTGGAGTGCTTCCGGAAGTCCGCCCAAATGGGCAGCGGCTGGGGCACCTGCAACCTGGGGCTGTGCATGGAGCAGGGGATCGGCGTGAAGGCCGACCCCCGCCAGGCCGTCTGGCTCTACCAGCAGGCGGTGGAGATGGGCAGCCTGTCCGCTCTGTGCAACCTGGGCGTGTGCTATGAGGACGGCATCGGCACCGCCCCCGACCCCAAGCAGGCGGTGGAGCACTACCGCCGGGCGGCCGATTACGGCTCCGCCCGGGCCCAGCGGCTGCTCTCCCACTGCTATGAGCAGGGCATCGGGGTGGAGCGGGACCTGGAGCAGGGCTTCCGGTGGGTGCGGATGGCGGCCCTCCAGGGGGACCCCCTGAGCCAGACGATTTTGGGCAAGCACTATGAGTTCGGGGTAGGAGTGGACCCGGACCCGGAGCTGGCGGTGGGCTGGTACCGGACGGCCGCCCAGGCGGGGGACCCGGAGGGCCAGTGCTGCCTGGGCTGGCTCATGGAGCAGGGCAAGTGGGTGGAAGCCGACCCGGAGGGGGCGGTGGAGCTCTACCGAAAGGCCTGCCGGCAGGGTTCCGCCCGGGGGCTTCTGCTGCTGGCCGACTGTCTGATGCGGGGCATCGGAACCCAGCCCGACCCGGAGAAGGCCGTAAAGTGCTACCAGGAAGGGGCCCGGAACGGGGACGGAAGCGCCATGTGCTGTCTGGGCTTCTGCTATGAGCGGGGGACCGGCGTGGAACAGAGCTGGGAACAGGCCGCCCACTGGTACCGCCTGGGGGCGGAGCACGGCAGCGGCCGGGCCATGGGCAATCTGGCCTGGTGCTATGACAACGGCAAGGGGGTGGAGCAGGACGTGGAGGAGTCCACCCGCTGGTACAAGCGGGGGGCGGAGGCGGGCGACGCGCGCTCCATGTACTGCTACGCCTTCTGCTGTGAGTACGGGGACGGCATGGAGCCCGACCTGGAGCAGGCCCTCCACTGGTACCGTCGGGCGGCGGCGGAGGACAACCCGGAGGCCATGGACCGCCTGGGCCGCTGTTATGAGCGGGGCCAGGGGGTGGAGCAGGACTGGGCGCAGGCCGCCGCATGGTACCAAAAGGCGGCGGAGAGCGGCAGCCTGGCCGGGATGGGCAGCCTGGCCTGGTGCTATGAGCACGGCAGAGGGGTTGAAAAAAATCTGGAGGAGTCCACCCGCTGGTTTAAGCAGGGGGCGGAGGGGGGCAGTCCCCGGTGCATGTGCGACTACGGGCTGCACCTGCTCCACGGCGTGGGCGCGGAGCGCCGGCCGGAGGAGGGCGTGGAATGGCTCCTTCAGGCGGAGGAGCAGGAGTACCCCTACGCCATCTTTGTCCTGGGCTGGTGCAGCGAGATGGGCGAGGGCCTGCCCCAGGACTGGGGGAAGGCGGTGGAGCGGTATCAGAGAGCCGCTGACTTGGGAGAAGCCGCCGCCATGAAAAACCTGGGGATCTGCTATGAGAACGGAACCGGGGTGGCCAAGGACCCGGAGCGGGCGGTGGAGTGGTATGAGAAGGCCGCCCAGCTGGGGCACGCCTCCGCCATGTGCTGCCTGGGCTTCTGCTACAAAGACGGCGTGGGCGTTCCCAAGGATGAGGAAAAGGCGGCGGAGCTGTTCCAGCAGGCCGCCGAACAGGAGGACCCGGACGCCATGTGCACCCTGGGCTGGTGCTATGAGACGGGCTGCGGCGTGCCTCAGGACTGGGAAAAAGCGGCAGAGTGGTACCGCAAGGCCGCCGATGCGGGCAGCGGCCAGGCCATGGGCAACTTGGCCTGGTGCTATGAGCACGGAAAAGGGGTGGAGCTTGATCTGGACGAGACCTGCCGGTGGTACCGGCGGGGGGCTGAGGCCGGGGACCAGCGCTCCGCCAGCCAGCTGGAACGCTGGCAGGACCAGCTCGGAACCCAATTGGAGCCGGAGCGCGCCGCGGACCGCTGCCGCCAGGAGGCGGAGGAGGGCGATCCCGCCGCCATGCACCGGCTGGCCCTGCGCTATGAGACCGGGGACGGCGTGCCCCAGGACTGGTCCCAGGCGGTCCACTGGCACCGCCTGGCCGCCGGGCGGGGATATGCCGCCGCCATGAGCAGCCTGGCCTGGTGCCTGGAGCAGGGAAAAGGCGCGGACAGAAGCCCGGCGCAGGCCGCCCGCTGGTATCAGAAGGGGGCCGAGGCCGGAGACCGGCGGGCCATGGTCCACTGGGCCCAGTGCTGCCAGGAGGGGAGTGGAACGATCCAAAACCTGGAGGAGGCCGTCCGCTGGTACCGCTCCGCCGCTGAGGCGGGGGACGGGGCCGCCATGTACTGCCTGGGCCGGTGCTATGAGACCGGCTCCGGCGTAAAAGCGGACGAAAAGGAGGCCCAGCACTGGTACTACAAGGGAATGAAAGCCGGGGACCGGCAGGCCATGCTGGCCTTCCTGGGGGACGGCCCGGAGGAGACGGCACAGCTGGACGCCGGAGAGCTGGAGAACCTCCGGGAGGCGGCCCGGAGCGGAGACGTGGACGCCATGTACCGCATGGGTCTGCACTGTGAGGAAGGGACGGGGACACGCCCGGACCCGGAGCAGGCCCTGCATTGGTACCGGCAGGCGGCCGCCGGCGGGCACATCCCGGCCCTGTACCGTATGGGGCGGTGCTACGCCCAGGGGATCGGCGTGGCCAGAGACATGAGCCAGGCGGCGGAGATCTATCAGGCGGCCGCCCAGCGGGGGGACCCGGACGCCATGGTCAGCCTGGCCTGGTGCTATGAGCACGGAGAGGGGGTCCCGCAGGATAAAGCGGAGGCCGCCAAGTGGTACCAGCGGGGAGCCCAGGCCAAGGAGGCCAAGGAAAACGGGCGGAGCGGCCCCGCGCCCCGTTGACAGAACGGCCCCGGTCCGGTACAATATGCTCCGCGAAACA
>CASFKT010000042.1 GCA_949295195.1 uncultured bacterium
AAAATTTGAGTGAATGCCTGATTTCCCGCCGGGCCACTGGGCCCTGAGTTTGCAAAATTTGTTTTCGGTGCGCTTCAAGTTCTGCGCCTGAGTTTGCCGAGCCAACGCTCCCGGTGCGGATATCGCCGTAGGGGCGACCCTCGCGGTCGCCCGGTGCTCCCGGTGCGAATCCTGGCGGGCGCATGCTATGCGCCCCTACTGGTTCCGGTGGACTGTGGGGGCGGCCCCATGTGTCCTCCCGCCACGGAAGTTTCCCAACCTGTAGGGCGGGGGCTTGCCCCCGCCGGATGCGGAATTGTATCTGTAGGGCACGGCCTCCCGGACGCGCCGCCCCCGCCCATGGACGGGCGACCGCGAGGGTCGCCCCTACAACCGGCGAGGCTTTGCCCCTAAGGGCGGGCGCACAATGTGCGCCCTTACAGCCTCCCGCCGGAAATGGCAGAGAAAAATTTTTACCCGTCCGCCGTCCTATTGAGCCGCACTTGAGCATTGACACGCCAAAAGGCGCGCGCTCCATCAGGAGAAGTACCACCCAAAGGTTACCGAAAACTCAGCGGCAGTGGTAATAGAGCGGAAACCAATCAGCTGAACCACCCGCGCCTTTGCGTTGACCTACCGGTCGGCCTAATTGGCAGCCCCCGTAAAATGGGGTCCGGGGCCGACTCCCCCTGTCAGGGGGAGATGTCGCGAAGCGACAGAAGGGGTAGGGTGGGCGACTATGAGCACAAAGTGCTCATCGGAGCCGTCCCCGGGGGCGTTTTGCCCAATCCCTCATTACTCCCGGCGAAGCCCAGCGGAGCGGGTTTGCCGGGAAGAGGAGGAGCAAGGGAACGAACGCAGTTTTCGCCGCCAGGCGGAAACGGAGTAGAGTGGACTTTGCGACGACGAGCCGCCATGGGCAAAGTAGGTCGCCGCCCGCAGGCGGCGAAATTCCCCGCACAAAATTACTCCAAAAATTCAAGCACCACTGGATTAAAGGCCTCCCAATTACGCCGTGCCACAAAGTGGTCCCCGGGCAGGATGACCAGCTTACTATTGGGGAGGGAGGCGGCGATGAGCCGGGTATGCTTTTCGAGAATCATATCGTTCTCCCCGGCGATAACCAGCATGGGGATGGTCAGCTTACCCAGCTCCTGAGGTTTGATATGGGGCTGAGTCACCATCAAATTGAGCAGCTCCCAGTTTCTCTTCGCCTGCCTGCTGAACAGGCCGCACACCCCGCAGGCGCACCACCCCGC
This sequence comes from uncultured bacterium, assembly GCA_949295195.1. Taxonomy (GTDB): domain Bacteria; phylum Bacillota; class Clostridia; order Oscillospirales; family Oscillospiraceae; genus Lawsonibacter. The sequence continues at coordinate 1,239 of CASFKT010000042.1, forward strand.
CACAATGGGGAGCTGGGTGGATAGCTTCACCCCCGAGGGGCGCAGATTAGCTCCATTCAGCACCAGCTTCTCCACGTACCGGAGGTACTTCATGGCAAACAGCAGAGCGATGTTTCCCCCGTCGGAGAACCCCAACAGGTGACACCTTGTAATCCCCTTCCGGTCCAGAAACTCCTTCAAATCCTCGGCAAACTGGTCCAGGGTAAAGGGCGCGCTCCCCCGGGGGCTCTTCCCGTGGCCCCGGGTGTCCAAGGCAATCACCCGGTACTTCTGGGAAAAGGGCTCCATCTGCCGCTTGAAGTAGGTGTGGTCCTCCCCGTTGCCGTGGAGGAGCACCAAAGGGAACCCCTCCCCCGTCTCCACATAGTTTAACGCAATGTTCATGCTACTCCTCCAGACCGGTGGCCGCCAGGGGGATCACGTTGATCACCGGCTCCTCATAGGGGTGGGCCGCCCGGACGGCAGCCAGGGTCTCCTGAAGCCGCTCCCCCCGGCAGCAGACCTCGATTTTCAGCTCCTCCGCCTGGCACACCTCCCCCGGCGTGCCCAGGAAGGGGTCCGTCCCCTCCAGAGGCCGCCAGCAGCTGTGCACCCGGCTCCAGCTCATACAGCGGTCGTAGGCCCCGATGTGCCCGGCGTCCACCGACCACAGGGCCTCCCGCACCGCGTCAAAGTGGCTCTCCGGGAGGAAAATCTCCAGCTTATAGACTTCCCGTCTCATTTGCGCTCCTCCCGCTCCACGTTCTCCCAAAACTCCTCGCTCTTGACCTGGGGCAGCCAGCGGCGGCAGTCGCCTCCCCGCCCCTCTTCAAAGTGGCAGGCGGCGGCGTAGTCGCAGTACCGGCAGGCGTTCTTCTCCGGCCCCCGCCAGAAGGGGTCGGCGGAGATGTTCCCCTCCGCGATCTCCCGGCAGATGTCCCGCAGGGTGGCCTGGATGTGCCCCCCCAGCTTACCCAGCCGCTCCGCCGAGGCCAGTGCCTCTCCGGAGATGGCCCCGGTGGTCCTGGACACCTTCAGGGGCAGGAAGCGGTAGCCCTTCTCCCCCGGCGTCTCCATGGCGGCGAGCACCTCCGGGTCGTCCAGCACCAGGCCGCTGCGGGTGAGCTCCTTGTCCAGCTGCTTGCGCCAGGCCTCGTCGCTCATGGTGCGGCTCCCACGGATCACCGCGTCCCGGGCGGGGAGGTAGAGCACACCGGCCCCCTCCACCGGTCGGCCGTAGTACTTCTCCCCCCGGTCCTCCAGAGTGAACAGGTACAGGAGCATTTGAAGCCCCAGGCCGTTCCACACCTCGGTGAGGTCGAAGGATTTTTTGCCCGTCTTATAATCGACCACTCTCAGATAGAGCTTTCCGTCGTGGACCCAGCCGTCCACCCGGTCCACAAAGCCGGTGACGCTCAGGGTCACCCCGTCCACGGTGAACTCCACCGGGGGCAGCTCCCCCCGCTTGCCGAAGCCCAGTTCGAAGGAGATGGGACGGAATTTGGAGGCGGCCAGCTCCTCGGCCACGTTGTCCACCACCGCCTGGACCGACCGGAGCAGGCGGCGGAACAGATACCGGAACCGCTCGGTCTGGTTCTCCAGCCCCCCCAGCTCCTCCTGGACGTAGCGCTCCACCGCCGCCTTTGTCAGCTCCCGCAGCCGCCGGCGGTTCTCCGCCCCCCCGATGGGGTCGTCCCAGCCGGGGAGGACGGTCTGCTGAAACATCTCGTCCTGGAGCACATGCTCCAGCACATCGTGGACAAAAGTGCCGTACTCTGATGCTGTAAAGCCAGCCGGCTTGCGGGGCTCCGCCTCCAGGCCATAGCGCATGAAGTAGGAGAAGTGGCAGGATTTGTATTTGTCCATCCGGGAGGCGGACATGGGCACCCGCTGACCGTAGAGGCAGTCCACCGCCGTGGGGGACAGGTGTCCCCGCTCCCAGCGGCCCGCCCGGTCCAGACGCTCCACCGCCGTGGCGTACTTCGGCAGTTTGGCCAGGGCGTCGTGGGCCGCCCGGCTCCTCCCCGCCTGCTCCAGAGCGGGCAGAGGGGCCGCCAGGCGGAAGGACCCCTGGAGGTCCTCCTCCCGCTGGACCTTCAAATCGGAGAACAGCAGTTTGAGCCGCTCCGCCAGAAAGCTGGGGCGGCGCTCCTCCCCCGAGGGGCTCTGGCCGGACCAGCTGACGATGAGCCGTTTTGTGGGCCGGGCGCAGGTGAGGTAGACGGTGGTCATCTCCCGGTACAGCAGCTCCTCCCCGGACTGGTTCAGCTCCAGGCCGTAGGAGGCCAGCAGGGAGCGGTCGTCATCGGACAGCAGGCCCGGGACCTGGGTCACCATGGGGATGGATTGGTCGTCCGCCCCCAGGAGAAAGAGCACCTGCACCGGGTGGCCTGTCTGGCGGGTGGTCTCCCCCGCCGTCACCCGGTCCAGGGAGACGGGGATGGTCCCCACGTCGTACTGGGAGAGGACCAGCCGGAACAGGGCGGCAAACTCGTCCAGCTCCATGGGGGTATCCTCCAGCTGGGCGGCGCACTGCTCCAAGCCGCCGCACAGAATACCCCACAGCTGCCGGTACTCCTCCGCCAAGGCGGGCTGGTCCCTGCGGCGCAGCTCCTCCACCCGCTCCTCCAGGCGCTCGGGCAGGCCGATCTTCTCCAAAAAGCTGTAAAGGGCAATCGCCTGTCCCCGTCCGGTGTGGTTGGTGTTTTTCCGCAAAAGCTCCAGGGGCTCGGCCACCTGGCGGCGTGCCCGGTCCAGCCGCTTCACCAGGGCTTGGTCCTCCTCCGTCCAGTCCACCCCGTAGCCCGCGGGGTGCATGGCCCAGTCCTTCTTCTGGGTCCAGCGGCTCCCCCGCAGGTTCCACTTGATGACGTAGTTCTCCAGCAGATCCTGGTCCTCCTGGCTCAGGTCGGTGAGGCCGGTCTTTAAATACCGGAACACGTCGTCGTACCGGTAGCCGTTGGCCACCGTGTCCAGGGCCGCCGTCACCAGGGTGAGGATGGGCTTTTCCAGAATGTCCGTCATGGCAGAGGAGAACACCGGGATCTCATACCGGGGGAACACCGACTCGATGAGTGGCTGATAGGCGGAAAAGTCCCGGGCCACCACCCCCATGTCCCGGTAGCGGTACCCCTCCCTCCGCACCAGCTCCCGGATGCGGGAGGCGGTCCACTCCACCTCGGAGCGGGGGGTGGATGCCTGGAACAGCTCCACCGCGCCGCCGCAGGAGACCGGCTCGGGCCGCTCCTGGGCGAAGAGCTGCCGCTCCACTATCTGGAGTTCGGAGGCCTTTGCCGGGTCCTGTCCGTCAAGCATTTCCGCTTCACAGGAAATCCGCTCCTGCTTGGCCAGGCGGAGCAGCTGGGCGGCGGTGCGCCGGGCGGGAGAGAAGATCCCCGCCCCCCCTTCGTCCTCCTCCAGGTGGTCGCAGGTGAGGGTAACGGTGACGGTGTCCGCCTGTTTCAGCAGCTCCCGCAGCACCTCCTGCTGCTGGGGGGTAAAGTCGGTAAATCCGTCCAGCCACAGATCTACTCCCTGGGCCCAGGGGCAGTCCCTCAGCTTCTCCGCCGTCCGGGTAAGCCGGTCCCTGGGGTCCAGGGCGGTGCGGGCGGACAGGGCCTCGTAGGCGGTGCAGATGAGCCCCAGGTCATGCAGCTTGTCCCCCTCCCCTGCTCCGGCCTCCTCTCCCGCCTGGAGCAGGAGCTCGGGCCGCACGCAGCAGCTTTTCAGCTCGTCCACCGTGGACAGCAGCTCCTCCAGAAAAGCGGGGCGGCGGGAGGGGCGGGCGTACACGGTGAGCTGGCTGGCCACGGACCGCACCGCTCGGTGCATCATCAAAATGCGGCCCCCTGCGTCCAGCTCTGGCTCCCCCATACCCCCCGCCGCCAGGAACACCCGGTTGCTGAGGCGGCTGAAGGAGAGCACCTCGGCGTAGAGGGAGACACTGTCCCCGCCGAAGCGGCACAGGGCCCGCTCCGCCTCGTGGGACTGCTGTTCGGGCACCATCAGGATTTGGCGCTTGTCCGGCCCCCCCCGGCACAGCCGCTGGAGCACCTGGGTGGTCTTTCCGCTCCCGGCCCGGCCCAGAATCAGTCGCAGCATGTGGTTCTCCCCCTTTCGCGTTTTGTCAGTGTTCTCATCATACCACACTTGGGGGTGCAAAAAAAGACTTTCTTACGAGAGGGAGTTTCGCCGCCTGCGGGCGGCGACCTACTTTGCCCATGGCGGCAAAGTAGGCAAAACGCCACCGGGGACGGCTCCAGATGAGCACTACCGTGCTCATAGTCGCCGTTCCCCGGACCCCCATTACGGAGGTTACCCCTTGGAGCAGGCAGAATCCTTCCGGCGCGCAAAATTAGGAGTGCTTGGGTGCGGTCCCGTCCGGCCCCACTGGGGGCCCGAGCAGAAAAAAATTGGGACTGGTGCGATTCCACTTTTGCGCCTGCCGCTTCCGAACCAACGCTCCCGGTCCGTCTCCTGCCGTAGGGGCGGCACACCGGACCGCCCGCAAGCCTTCCCCCTCCAAGGGGGAAGGTGGCACGGCGAAGCCGTGACGGATGAGGGTGGGTTCTTGAAACGCGGCCCACATCTCGGTGGGATCCCCCAGGGGGCTCTCCTACCCAAACTCTGGAACGCCTCTTAGCGCAAAAAACTGGTGCAGAATCGCTCTGCACCAGTTTTGCAGTTTTTATGCTTTGCCGTGATAGTTCAGCCGCCCAGCTTCGCAATGGCGGCCTTAGCCGCCATCTGCTCGGCCGTCCCAGAAAAGCTCCGCTTTTCCGGGTTCCCCTATTTTTCAATCCTCAGGCGGGCAGAGCCCGCCTTCCGGCAAGAAAATTTCCGGCTTTCAGCCGGAAATTTTGCTTGGACGCGCCGTTCGGCGCGGCTCGCTTCCGCTCGCAAGAGGCCGAACTGGACGGCTTTCAGCCGCCCAGCTTCGCGATGGCGGCCTTGGCCGCCATCTGTTCGGCCTCTTTTTTGCTGTGGCCCTTGCCGGAGCCCACCGGGGTGCCGTTCAGGTCCACCTCCACGAAAAAGCGCTTGTCGTGGTCGGGCCCCTCCTCGCCGGTGAGGCGGTATTTCAGCACCTGGCCGCTCTCCCGCTGGACCAGCTCCTGAAGGGCGGTCTTATAGTCCCGGGAGCTGTTCAGCCCCTCAATCTCCCGGCAGAGGATATACCGCTGGATGATCTTCCGGGCCGAGCCGATGCCGCCGTCCAAATAGACCGCCGCCAGCACCGCCTCCACCGCGTCGGCCTGGATGGAGGGGCGCTTCCGGCCGCCGCCGGACTCCTCCCCCTTGCCCAGGCGCAGGTACTCCCCCAGGTTCAACTCCGCGGCCACCTCCACCAGGCTCTCCTCGCACACCAGGGCCGCCCGGGTGCGGGTCAACTCCCCCTCGGGCAGGTCGGGGTGGTTGCGGTACAGGTGGTCGGCCACCACCATGCCCAAAATAGAATCCCCCAGAAACTCCAGCCGCTCGTTGCTCTGGAGCTTGCCCCGGCTCTCATTGGCACAGGAGCTGTGGGTCAGGGCGTTTTCCAGCAGGGCCGGATTCTGAAAGGTATATCCCAGCTTTTCTTCTAACGTGGTCATTCGGCTCTCTCTCCTCTCCGATCAGGGCTGTCCGGACAAGCAAAACTCCGCCGGCGGCGGAGTTTTGATGATATGTCAGCATTGGGGGCTGATCAGTCGACTTTGCTCTGCAGAAAATGGACCAGGTCTCCCACCGTCTTTACCGAGGCGGTGTCCTCTTCGGTGAGTTCGCCGATGTCGAACTCCTCCTCCAGAGCCATGGTCAAATCCACCAGATCCACAGAATCCGCGTTCAAATCGTCCTCAAAGGAGGTATCCATGGTGATGGAATCGGCATCCACATTGAACTGCTCTGCGATCAGTGCGCATACTTTTTCAAAAATCATAGCTGACTGCTCCTTTTGCTTGTGCGTACCGGCACGTTTTTCTTTCCTTACTATATGCAGAATCCCCCGCCCTGTCAATAGTCAAATGGGAATTTCTCCGCATCACTCGTGTCTGCCGCCCTCCAGCTCCACGGGGTCCAGCCGCATGACGTCGATGTTGGCCGCGATATTTTCGATGATCCCGGAGGAGGCCACCTGGCTGGCCTGGCGGACGGCGTTCTGGATGGCCAGGGCGTCGGAGGAGCCGTGGGCCTTGATCACCGGCTTGGAGATGCCCAGCAGGGCGGTGCCGCCCACCTCGCTGGAGCTCATCATCTTTTTCAGGTTTTTCAGCCCGTCGGCCACCAGCACGGCGGCCAGCTTAGTCAGCGCGCCCTTTAGGAACATCTTTTTCAGTTCCTTGGCCAGATAGAGGCCGGTGCCCTCCATGGTTTTCAGGAAGATGTTCCCGGAGTAGCCGTCGGCCACGATCACGTCCACCGCACCCTCCACGGCCTCCCGGGCCTCAATATTGCCCACGAAGTTGATGCGGCCCTCCTCCCCGGCCTTTTTCAGCAGGGGGTATACCTCGGTCTGAAGATCGGTGCCCTTGGAGGGCTCCACGCCGATGTTCAGCAGGCCCACCTTGGGCTCGGGGCGGCCCAGCACATGCTCGGCGTAGTAGGAGCCCATATAGGCAAACTGGATCAGGTACTCCGGCGGACACTTCACGTTGGCCCCCGCGTCAATGAGGATGGCCCCGCCGTTCCCGGTGGGCACCACGGGGGCCAGAGCCGCCCGGCGGATGCCCTTGATGCGCTTGATAAGCAGGGTGGCCGCCCCCAGCAGGGCGCCGGTGGACCCGGCGGACACGAAGGCGTCCCCCTCCCCGTTTTTCAGCAGGTTCAGACCCACGGTGAGGGAGGAGTCCTTCTTCTCCCGGAAGGCGGTGGCCGGGTTGTCGCAGATCTCCACCACCTCGGAGGCGTGGGCGATCTCCACCCCCGCGGGCAGGTCCTGGATGCCGTTGTCCTTGAGCACCTTCAGAATGTCCTCCCCACGGCCCACCAGGGTGATGTCCACCCCGTACGCCTTGTTGGCCTGGATGGCCCCCATGACCGGAGCCTGGGGCGCGTTGTCGCCGCCCATGGCGTCCACGATGATCTTCATGTCAAGTTCCTTCTTTCTTCGGTGGTATCAAAGTCCTGGGCTCGTCGATTAAACCTAGGAGGTAATCCGCTGAGACGTTGTAATGCTGACAAATTGCAACAAGCCGGTCAAAGGAGGTGGCCTTTCGGCCGTTTTCAATATCGCTGATGGTGGCCTGAGTGGCTCCGATGGCTTCCGCCAGCTCTTTTTGCTGTTCTCCATGCGCTTTTCGGAGTTTTTTCACACGAATCGCGAAAATTTCTTTGTAGAGCATGGCAGCACCTCCTTGACAAATATATCTATTGGCATTATTATATATCTATAAGCATTTTAATTGGTGGTGTCAATATGATTCCAGAACTTCAAAAACTCTATTACTACGAAATTGACCACGCCCACCTGGACTTCGATTCCGACCCGGTCTATCAGGAGAAGATGGCCCGGGCACTGGCCGAACTGGGGACCCAGGAGCTCTCCCCCGCCCTCTTTTCTTTGCTAAATACTGCAAACCAGATCTCCTTTACCCATGGCTTTCGGCTTGGGGTTTCGCTGGTTCGGTGGGCACTGCGGGGATAAGGCACTTTTCTCGCAGGAGTTTCGCCGCCTGCGGGCGACGACCTACTTTGCCCACGGCGGCTCGTCGTCGCAAAGTCCACTCCACTCCGTTTCCGCCTAGCGGCGAAAACTGCGTTCGTTTCCTTGCTCCTCCTCTTCCCGGCCTTCGCCGGGAGCCACGAGGGATTGGGCAAAACGCCACCGGGGACGGCTCCGATGAGCACTTCGTGCTCATAGTCGCCCGCCCTACCCCTTCTGTCGCTTCGCGACATCTCCCCCTGACAGGGGGAGTCGGCCCCGGACCCCATTTTACGAGGGCCGCCAATTAGGCCGACTGGTAGGTCAACGCAAAGGCGCGGGTGGTTCAGCTGATTGGCTTTCGTTCTATTACCGCTGCCGCTGAGTTTTCGGCAACCTTTGGGAAGTACTTCTACTGGTTGGAAGCGCGCCTTTTGAGCCGGTGGGGCTCAAGTGCGGCTCAAGGGAACGGCGGGAGCGGAGGCGTTTCTGGATTCCCGTAGGGGCGGCACACCGGGCCGCCCGTGGCATCCAGGTTTCACACACATTCTTTCAGCCACGTAGGGGCGCATAGCATGCGCCCGCCAGGATTCGCACCGGGAACACCGGGCGACCGCGAGGGTCGCCCCTACGGCGATATCCGTACCGGGAGCGTTGGCCCGGCAAACTCAGGCGCAGAACTTGAAGCGCACCGAAAACAAATTTTGCAAACTCAGGGCCCAGTGGCCCGGCGGGAAATCAGGCATTCACTCAAATTTT
>CASFKT010000043.1 GCA_949295195.1 uncultured bacterium
AGGAGGTGCTGTTGCTATGCAGATCAAGGCTTCTACCGCGCTGCGAAATGAGTATCCCAAAATTTCGGAGCTGGCCCATGCTTCTGGAGAACCCATTTTTATTACGAATAAAGGTGAGGCGGATCTGGTCGTTCTCAGTATAGAAGCATTTGAGGAACGTGAGAAGATGCTGGCGCATCGGGCCAGCATCCTGGAGGCCGAGTTCTCCCGTCTCTCCGGCGCCCCAACGTATACCATGGAGCAGGTCAATGAGATGGTAAAGGAGAAGTTCCGCCATGCCCAAAGCGAGAATTGAATTTCTCCAGGCGTCATGGCTGGACATTGACCGGATCTCGGGTTTCTATCTGCGCGAGGTCGGTCCTGTATCCGCCGAAAAAGCCCTCGATGAGATCATGGAGCATATCGGGATACTTGGTGAGCATCCTTATGCCGGGACGCTTCACCCAGATCCGGTGCTGGCCAAACAGGAATACCGCAAATTGGTGCTGACAAAAACCTATATTGCGGTTTACCGGGTCATTGGCGATACGGTTTATATCTATCGTGTCGTTAACGGAAAAACGGATTACCCAAGCTTATTCAAGTAAGCTCTGTTGTTATTGTTCGTATTCAAGCGTCCCTCCCAATCAGAAATATCGCAGTTACCATATTGAAGCCAATCCAATTCTCTTTGCATCAAATCTTTTCCACCACTCCGGTTTGGGACGGAGTCTAAAGCAGATCTCTTTGCGACATACACCCTTAAATACCATTCTGGAGGATATTGCTCGATACCGCGCCAGCTATATTGATGTTTTAATCCAGGATAATCTGATTGGCTCACGGTTCAAAAGCGAAGATTCTATCCTGCGCAAATATCAGAAAACGCTTCGCACCAATGGCGGGTTCAAGCAGTGCTTTAACGATGTTCTGGGCTTTCGGTTACACTTTAGCAAATACCCCGAGGAGTTCCCTCCCTATTTTCGGGTCGTTGATTTACGAAAGGGCAAAATGATCGACGACGGTTACCGTGCTATCCATCTATACTATCAGCGGGATAGTTTCAGCTACCCTATAGAGGTCCAACTGTGGTGTGGAGACGACTACACCTTCAATCTGTGGAGCCATAAATATATCTACAAATATAAATCACCAAAGCTTGGGCAATCACTATATCAGGAGTTTTCTCAAGGCATCATTCAATCTGAAAGCGATTTCTTAATGCGGTTGCATGAGCAGGAGGCTGACTATCATGGAGAATAAAAAAATATATGTTGTAGCAAAGATTTTTGATCAGCAAGGCTGCATTGCCTACCTCTGTAAAACACCGAATGAGGCCAGGTGTTTGCCTGGAACGTTGGAGGCCCTGCGAGCGGACGGCGTTCAAATTGTGATTCTGGATTCACCGGACATTTACTCTGAGTATGCTCCCTATCGCTATATCGAGAATATGAAAGAATTTATCGACAAAGTAAGTCAACTGAACAGAGCCGCTTAAAAAAGAGTGGGAATTGCTCCCACTCTTTTCTGCAATTCATTTTTTCACTTGCTTATATAACTCTCGGCTGACATTTTCTCCTAAGTACGAACCCTAGAGACCAAATCCCTGTCCAGCCCCTCATAATATAATACATATTGACAAGCACCGAGGGGACCGTCTCCTTTCCGCATTCAGATCAGCACTGCCAACTCCACTTGTAACGTCCTCCCGTTTTGTTGGCTTTGCAGTTCTAAACTTCTTTTTGTTCCATATAATATGGATGGAGGGGGCGCTGGCCTTCAGGCGGACCCCGTATCTCCCCCCCTGCTTGACGATCTCCGGCTCCTCCAGCACCAGCGAGTCGATGGAGGGCACCACGATGCCGTAGCCGGTCTCCTCCACCTCCTTCAGGGCGTCGGCCACCTTGTCGTACTTGGCCTTCACCTGGGCCAGCTGGGTGAGCAGGGCCATCAGGTCCCCGTCGTCCCCGATCTGGAAGCCCGACTGCTGGGACAGGGTCTCGTAGAACAGAGAGCGGGGCAGCTCCAGCACGGCGGAGGCCAGGCCGGTGCCCAGGTCGATGGCGGTGACCCTGGCCTCGCTCACCTGCTCGCACTCCCGCATGGAGCCCACCGCCCCGTCCACGTCCCGAATGCGGCGCAGCCGGTCCGCCCCCTCCCGGATGGCCTCGTACAGGGCGGCCTTGATGGGGTGCTCCTGGGGCAGGGCGTCCACCCATGGGGGCAGGAACAGGTCCAGCTCCTTCAGGGGGAACTCATAGAGCACCTGCTTGAGCAGGTCGTGGATGTCCGCCTCCCCCAGCTCCAGGCAGTTGCAGGCCACGCAGGTCACCTGGTGCCGCTGGGCGATGTCGGCGCGGATGGCCCGGGCCCGGTCGGAATTGGGGTAGGCGGAGTTGAGCACCACCAGGAAGGGCTTGCCCAGCTCTTTGAGCTCGGAGATCACCCGCTCCTCCGCCTCCAGGTAGTTTTCACGGGGAATATCGGCAATCGAGCCATCTGTGGTTACCACAATGGCGATGGTGGAGTGCTCCGAGACCACCTTCCGGGTGCCGATCTCCGCCGCCTCGGACATGGGGATCTCGTGGTCGAACCAGGGGGTGGTCACCATTCGCTCCTCCTCCCCCTCCAGCTGGCCCACCGCCCCGGTGACCATGTACCCCACGCAGTCGATGAGCCGCACCTGGAAGGCCCCGCCCCCCTCCATGGAGACGGTGACCGCCTCCTCGGGGACGAACTTGGGCTCCGCCGTCATGATGGTCCGGCCGGAGCCGCTCTGGGGCAGCTCGTCCCGGGCCCGCTCCCGGCGGTACACGTTTTCAATGTTGGGGATGACCATGGTCTCCATGAACCGCTTGATGAAGGTGGACTTCCCGGTGCGCACCGGCCCCACCACGCCGATGTAGATGTCGCCCTCGGTCCGAAGCGCGATATCCTCGTAGATTTTGCGGTCTTCCACTTGAATTCCTCCTTCGGCCTGTGGGCCGGTCATTTCCGTATACTATATGGGGATAAGCCCTCCGATATGCCTGGCCCTTGGCGGGCGCTTAACCTGCCTTTCTCCCCGCTTCTCCCCGGTCACCCCGGCGCTTTTTTCCATCTCCGCGCCTTTTATCCTGCTTGTAGCATCTTCTGCCCCGCTGTTTTTTCAGACAGGGACGGACTTGAATTGACATTTTTCGATTTTACGGTATACTTAATGGCAAACGACTACTGTAAGGAGGCACCTATCTATGCCCAAAGCTGCCGACCCGGTCCGGCCCGCCCAGAAGGCCCCGGCCCGGATGTCCAAAAAGGACCCCCTCACCAAGGAGCAGGTCCGGGCCATCGACGCCTGGTGGCGGGCGGCCAACTACCTGTCCGCCTGCCAGCTGTACCTGCTGGACAACCCCCTGCTCCGGGAGCCCCTGAAGGAAGAGCACCTGAAACGCACCATCGTGGGCTACTGGGGCACCTGTCCCGGCCAGAACTTCATCTACACCCACCTGAACCGGGCCATCGTCAAGTATGACCTGGACATGATCTATCTGTCCGGCCCCGGCCACGGGGGCAACGCCATTGTGGCCCAGGACTACCTGGACGGCTCCTACAGCGAGGTCTACCCCAACATCAGCCGGGACGCGGCGGGCATGAAGCGGCTGTTCCGCCAGTTCGCCTTCCCCGGGGGCATCCCCAGCCACACCGCCCCCGAGACCCCCGGCTCCATCAACGAGGGGGGCGAGCTGGGCTACTCCCTGGCCCACGCCTTCGGAGCGGTGATGGACAACCCGGACCTGATTGCCGCCTGCGTGGTGGGTGACGGGGAGGCGGAGACCGGCCCCCTGGCCGCCGCCTGGCACTCCAACAAGTTTTTAAACCCCATCACCGACGGGGCGGTGCTGCCCATCCTCCATCTGAACGGCTTCAAGATCGGCAACCCCACCATCTTCTCCCGCATCTCCCGGGAGGAGGCCGAGATGTTCTTCAAGGGCTGCGGCTGGGAGCCCCGCTTTGTGGAGGGAGACGAGCCGGAGCAGATGCACCAGAAGATGGCCGCCGCTCTGGACTGGGCGGTGCGGGAGATCCAGCGGGTGCAGGAGTACGCCCGCACCACCGGCGACGCCGCCCGGCCCCGGTGGCCCATGATCGTCTTCCGCTCCCCCAAGGGCTGGACCGGACCCAAGGAGGTGGACGGACAGCCGGTGGAGGGCAGCTGGCGCTCCCACCAGATCCCCATTCCCGTCCACGACGGCAAGCCCGGCCGCGTCCAGGAGCTGGAGCGCTGGCTGAGGAGCTACCATCCCGAGGAGCTCTTTGACGAGAACGGCACCCTCATCCCCCAGCTCCAGGCCCTCGCCCCCCAGGGGGACCGGCGCATGGGCGCCAATCCCCACGCCAACGGCGGGCTGCTCCTGCGGGACCTGCGCACCCCCGACTTCCGGGAGTATGCGGTGTCCGTCCCCCGCCCCGGCGCGGTGGAGGAGGAGGACGCTGCCGTGCTGGGGGGCTATGTGCGGGACCTGCTGCGCCTGAACCAGGAGGCCCGGAATTTCCGGGTGTTCGGCCCCGACGAGACCGCCTCCAACGGCCTGTCCGCTGCCTTCCAGGCCAGCGGCCGCCGGTGGATGGACCCCGCCGACCCCCGCACCGACCAGGACCTCTCCCCCGACGGGCGGGTGATGGACGCCATGCTCTCCGAGCACCTGTGCCAGGGCTGGCTGGAGGGCTATCTGCTCACCGGCCGCCACGGCTTCTTCAACAGCTACGAGGCCTTCATCCGCATCGTGGACTCCATGGTGTCCCAGCACGCCAAGTGGCTGAAGGTGTGCAACCAGCTCCCCTGGCGGCAGAAGATCGCCTCCCTCAACTATGTGCTCTCCTCCAACGTGTGGCAGCAGGACCACAACGGGTTCAACAACCAGGACCCGGGCTTCCTGGATCACGTGGCCAACAAGAAGGCGGACGTGGTGCGCCTCTACCTGCCCCCGGACGCCAACTGCCTGCTCTCCTGCTTCGACCACTGCGTGAAGAGCCGCAACTACATCAACGTCATCGTGGCCTCCAAGCACCCCCGGCCCCAGTGGCTCACCATGGACCAGGCGGTGAAGCACTGCACCCAGGGCATCGGCATCTGGCAGTGGGCCTCCAACGACCAGGGGGTGGAGCCCGACGTGGTCATGGCCTGCTGCGGGGACACCCCCACCCTGGAGACCCTGGCCGCCGTCACCATTCTGCGCAAATACCTGCCCGATCTGAAAATCCGGGTGGTGAACGTGGTGGACCTGATGAAGCTCCAGCCCCACACGGAGCACCCCCACGGCCTCACCGACGAGGACTACGACGCCCTGTTCACCCAGGACAAGCCCATCATCTTCGCCTTCCACGGCTACCCCACCCTGGTCCATGAGCTCACCTACCGCCGGCACAACAAAAATCTGCACGTGCGGGGCTATAAGGAGGAGGGCACCATGACCACCCCCTTCGACATGCGGGTGCAGAACAACATCGACCGCTTCAGCCTGGTCATCGACACGGTGAAGCGCCTGCCCCAGCTGGGCAACACCGCCGCCTACGTGCTCCAGGAGATGCGGGACAAGCTGGTGGAACACAAGCAGTACATCACCACCTACGGGCAGGACCTGCCCGAGGTGCGGGAATGGAAGTGGACGCAGTCCCCTTCGGAGCGATAACCCTTTGGGACCTCGCCGCCTGCGGGCGGCGGGGTTCTTTTATATAATTTTGGGGGAATTTCGCCGCTCTTTCTCTGTAGGGGCGGCACACTGGGCCGCCCGCCTTGTCTTTTGCTTATCGCCGTCCCATCCTATTTTAGCCTTCCCCCTGGGGAGAAGGTGGCTGGCCGCTAGGCCAGACGGATGAGGGGGCAGGTTTCCAACCCGTGTAGGGCGCGACGACTCGGCGCGCCGTCTTACAGGGTTTCCCCCTGCGGGCAAGGTACTTTCCCAATGGGAAAGTACCCAATGGCCCAGGCCACCTTCTCTTGCCCCTTCGGGGCAATTCACCTTGAGGATCTCCGGGGGACGCGGCCGACGGACACTTCGTGCTCATAGTCGCCCACCCTACTCCCTCTGTCGCTTCGCGACATCATCCCTACCCCTTTTGGCCTTCGGCCATTTCCCCCTGACAGGGGGAATCGGCCCCTTGACAAGGGGAGTCTGTCTCAGGGGAAGGCTTGACGGGCGGGTGAGGACACCCGCCCCTACGGCGGACACAGAAGCTGTCCTTTTTTCGTAGGGGCCGGACACTGGCCGGCCCTCGGGAGGGGCTTGCCCCTCCCCTACCGTTCTCCAGAAAGTCCATCCTCTATGGGTAGGGGAGGTCCTTGGGCCTCTCGCCATGGATGATTCGGGCGAAAAGGTCACCCTCATCCGCCTCGCATTCGCTCGGCACCTTCCCCCTTGGAGGGGGAAGGCTCGGGCGGCTGATAGCCGCCCCTACAAAGGGAAGCGAAACCTGATTCTGCATCCGGCACGGGCGACCGCGAGGGTCGCCCCTACAGGCAAATCGGAACATTCCGGAGCGGGCGGGTGAGGACACCCGCCCCTACGGCAAATAAAGAGGCTGGTGGGTTTTTTGCGTAGGGGCCGGTTCCAGACCGGCCCGCGGGAGGCCACATGGGGCCGCCCCTACGGCGTATTCAGCACCGGGAGCGTTTGCTCGGTAAATTTAGGCGCGGAAGTGGAACTGCGGAACCTGGAATTTTGGGGAAGCCAGGGCCCAGTGGCCCGGAATGAAATGATAAAAGCCACTCAGATTTTGCGCGCCGGAAATTTTGCAAAACCTAACAAGTACGCGTCCCCCGTAATGGGGGTCCGGGGGTAAGCCGTCATGGCGAACGGAGTTCGCCCCTGCGGCGTCCCCCGGCGATCCTTTGGGTACTTTCCCATCGCTGGGAAAGTACCTCGCCGCCGGGGCGGCGAAATCCCCCGCGCAATCAACCCAGGCGAAGTGGCGAAACTCCCCTCTTGAAAATAAAAACCAAAACCGCCCCCGGACCAACACACTGGTCCGAGGGCGGCGTCATTCAAAATATAAGTACAAATCCTCAAGCCCGGGGGTGGCTCTTGCGGTACACGTCCTTGATCTTCTGATTGAGGAGCCGGGAGTAAATCTGGGTGGAGGAGATATCCGCGTGGCCCAGCATGGCCTGGATGGAGCGCAGGTCGGCCCCGTTCTCCAGCAGGTGGGCGGCGAAGGAGTGGCGCAGGGTGTGGGGGGTGATGTCCTTCTCGATCCCCGCCTTTTCCTGATAGAACTTGATGAGCTTCCAGAAGCCCTGGCGGCTCATGCGCTCTCCGTTCATGTTCACAAACAGCGCGGTCTCCTCCGGGGACTCCACCAGCTGGGGGCGCACCTGATGCAGGTACTCGTTCAGGGCCCGTACGGCGGTGGAGTACAGGGGGATGATCCGCTCCTTCCCCTTGCTGACGCACCGGAGCACTCCGGCGGGCAGGTTCAGGTCGTCCACGTCCAGGGCGATGAGCTCGCTGACCCGGATTCCGGTGGCGTACAGCAGCTCCAGCATGGCCCGGTCCCGGCAGCCCTTCAGATCGGTGCTGTCGGGCTGCTCCAGGAACAGCTCCACCTCTTTGCCGGTGAGGATCTGGGGCAGCTTGCGCTCCACCTTGGCGGCCACCACCCCCTTGGCCGGGTTGTGGTCCACGATCCCCAGGGCGATGAGGCAGCTGTAGAAGGACTTGATGGAGGCGATGGAACGGGTCACCGTGGCCGCCGACTTTCCCTTCCGGGTGAGAGAGGCGGCGTAGCGCTCCACGTCCTGGGTCAGCACCTCCTCCAGCTCCGTGTCCTGGCTGGACATGGCCGCCTCAAACTGGCGCATGTCCCGCAGGTAGGAGCTGACCGTATTGGCCGACGCCCTCTTTTCAGTTTTCAAATACTCCTCAAACAGGTCCAATAGCTCCGACACGCAGACAACTCCTTCTCCCAAACGGAGGCATTTACAACACAAACTGGGCGGCGGCCTTCAGCAGCACCGGGGCCGCCATACACTCCAACGTCACACACACAACAAGGCCCAGCCCATACAGCGCCAGCTTCCCCCAGTAGGCGGAGCCCTGAGGCAGCGGCGCCCGGCCGTCCCCCAGCACCCGGCACAGCAGGGCGTACGCCCCCTCCAGGCACTGGCATCCCGCCAAAAACAGCACCGGAGCCCACAGGAGGGCCGGCAGACCAAACAAGAAAAACGCGCTCGCCAATCCCACCGGACCGAAGATTCGGCAGAAGGCGGCCACGGAAAAGGAGAATAGAAATCCGCGCGCCAAAAAAAGGACCGGGATCCCGGCCACCCCCAGCGCGGTGACCCCCAGGATGCACAGCCCGATCAAAAAGCGCCCCTGCTCCCACAGCATGGGCCAGAACCGGGCCTGGATCTCCCCGGCCTGAGCGGCGGAGAGATAGTCCCGCAGAAAGGACTCCAGCTCCTGGGCGGCCTGACCGGCGATCAGGCTGACCATCAGACTGCCCAGCACTCCACCCAGGACAAAGGAACACCCCAGGGCGGTCAGGGGGCCCAGCTGGCGCAGAGCGGGCCCCAGATGTACACCGTCGCGTCGGTTCATGGCTGTCACCTCATGTCCAGCCTATGAGCCTGCTCCGAAAAATAGAAGCGAAGTCCGCGGCGTCCCCGGCAGGGCCGTTTGCGGCCTTTCTCCGGTCCCGGCGCGTCCTGTGCAGGCGGCTTATGTTAAAACTATAACGCACCGGCGGCGTTCCCGCAAGTCTTTTCCCACATTTTCTAAAAATTTTTCCATTCTGTCAATTTTTTATGTAAATTGCGTTATGTCTACTTGCGAAACCAAAGAAACCGCGCCAACCTTGCGGCGGCGCGGTTTTTTCGGCTATATTGTGGTTTTCGAAAAACAAGAGCCCAAAATCTCGATTATTCCGCTTTTTGGCAGTCCTCGCACTGATTACAGCTTGTATAATTACCTTCTGTATTGGGAGCCTCCCCCATACCCGCGGCGATGGCCTTCAGGGCGATGGCGCACTCCAGGCGCTTGCGCTCCATTTCGCAGGCTACCTCGTTGGACAGACTTATGTCACCGTTGACCAGCAGGTTGGAGGCGGAGCAGCCGCCGCTGCAGTAGAACCGTGCCCAGCACTCCCGGCAGGCGGGGCGGGTGTAGATGTTCTGGTTGGCAAACTTGCCGGAGATGTCCATGTCGAAGGAGCCGTCGAACACGTTGCCCATGCGGTACTCCTCCTTCCCCACGAACTGGTGGCAGGGGAAGATGTCCCCGTCGGGGGTGACGGCCACGTACTCGCACCCGGCGCCGCAGCCCCGCAGCCGCTTGATGACGCAGGGGCCCTGGGCCAGGTCCACGTTGAAGTGGAAGAAGTTCACGTCCTTCCGGCCCATCAGCTCCCGGGCCAGCTTCTCGTACTCCTCCTCCACCTTGGCCAGGTCCTCCTCCTTGATGGCGAAGGGGTCGTCCAGAGGGCCGCTGGCGGGCTCCACCGACACGTGGCGGAAGCCCAGATCGGCCAGGTGCATCACGTCGGCAGAAAAATCCAGGTTCTCCCGGGTGAAGGTGCCCCGGGCGTAGTAGTCCTTGGTGCCCCGTCCGGCCACCAGCTTCTGGAACTTGGGGACGATCACGTCATAGCTCCCCTTCCCTCCGGCGGTGGGGCGCATGTGGTCGTTGACCTCTTTCCGACCGTCCAGGGACAGCACCACGTTGGACATCTCCCGGTTGATGTAGTCGATGTTCTCGTCATTGAGCAGCATGCCGTTGGTGGTGATAGTAAAGCGGAACACCTTGTCATGTTCTTTCTCCAGGGAGCGGGCGTAGGCCACCGCCTCCTTCACCGTGTCCATGGCCATAAGGGGCTCGCCGCCGAAGAAGTCGATCTCGATGTTCCGGCGCTTGCCCGACTTCTGTACCACCCAGTCGATGGCCTTCTTGGCCGTCTCGGCGTCCATGGTCATCCGGTGGCCGGTGCCGAAGTCGCCGGTGCCGGCGAAGCAGTACCGGCAGCGCAGGTTGCAGTCGTGGGACACGTGGAGGCACAGGGCCTTCACCACCGCCTGACGGGGCAGCTCCATGGCGGCCTCCGGGTCCAGATAGTCGTCGCTGGAGAACAGCAGACCCTGGTCCTGGAGAGCCCGCAGCTCCTGCCAGGTCTCCTCCAGCTCCGCCGGGTCATACTGGGACAGCGCCTCCAGAATTTCCTGGGGGCAGTGCTCTCCCAGCTTCTCCTCTCCCTCCACCCGGGAGAGCAGGTCGTAGCTCATTTGGTCCAGCACGTGGACCGCGCCGCTGTTTACGTCCGCCGCCAGGTACTGGCCCAGGGCGGTAAAGGTATGTACCATTCTGAAAATCCTCTCTCTTTTTCTCTTTTATGATAATTTCTGACGGGATATATTATGGCTTGCCGATTGGTGCGCAGGGGTTTCGCCGCCTGCGGGCGGCGACCTACTTTGCCCATGGCGGCAAAGTAGGCAAAACGCCACCGGGGACGGCTCCAGATGAGCACTTCGTGCTCATAGTCGCCTTCCCGGACCCCCATTTACGGGAGTCACCCCTTGAAGTGCGCAGAACATTTCCGGCGCGCAAAATCAGGAGTGCTTGGGTACTATCCCGTCCGGCCCCACTGGGGGCCTGAGTGGGGAGAAAATTGGGACTGGTGCGATTCCATGCCTGCGCCTGAACTTGCCGAACCAACGAGCTTGGTTCGGAATATGGGATACCTCATCCGCCCCCTTCGGGGGCACCTTCCCCTAAAGGGGAAGGCAGGGGGATAGCGTTCCAAAGCCTTCCCCTTTAGGGGAAGGTGGCACGGCCGCAGGCCGTGACGGATGAGGGGAACGGTCCTGATTATGAGGGCGGTCCGTTTCAACCGTAGGGGTGCACAGTGTGCGCCCGCAGGCCGGCCAGTGTCCGGCCCCTACGAAAAAGCAGGAAAGGCTTCTGTGACCGCCGTAGGGGCGGGTGTCCTCACCCGCCCGCTCTGGAGATGGGCTCCGTTTGTAGGGTGCGGCCTCCCGAACGCGCCGTTCCACTTACACGCAAAACGCCGTAGGGGCGGCTATCAGCCGCCCGAGCCTTCCCCCCAGGGGGGAGGCTAAACGGTGAAACTCCCGGCGGGAGCTTACGGGCAGAAAAAAGGGCAGGCGTTCACCTGCCCTTTGAGAAAGCGCAATTCAGCGCTTACACATTCTCACACTTCTGGTTAGCCACCGTGCAGGAAGTTTTGCAGGCAGACTGGCAAGAGGTCTGGCACTCGCCGCAGCCGCCCTTGGCGGCGCTGGCCTTCAGAGTGGCGCCGTTGAGGGTCTGAATGTGTTTCATTGGAATCTCCTCCTATGCTTTCACGGAGCAAGCTCCGCATAATTTGAAGCTATTATAGCACAGGCCCCGCCGCACAGGCAGGAGAGGAGCATCATCCCCCCTCCGTTGGAGACGGAGGCCTCCTCAAACAGCAGCGTTCCCGCCAACAGCAGCAGCAGAAACAGGATGGTCCCCACCCCCGCCCCCACCAGCAGGGTGCTCCGGCCGATGCGCCGCACCGCCAGCAGTCCGCCGATGAGCGACCCCAGCACGCAGGCGGCCAGCACTGCCCGCTCCATGAACCGCTCCGGGACCGCCCCGGCGGAGATCAGCAGGGAGCAGACCAGCAGCGTCAGCACCGCCGCCAGCACCGCCGCCGCTCCGCCCAGAAGCAGCTGCCCCATCACCGTGATCCAAAGCCCGCCGTTCTCCTCCGGCTTTCCTTCCCGCCGCTTCTCCCGCGGTTTTTTCGTCATATCCGACCCCTCCCCAGTCTGTGAGCTTGTATCCAAAGCCTATGCGGGCAGGGGCTGTCCACTTGCCGGTTTCGGGAAAAAATTACCGCCGGGCGGAGCCGTCTGCTCCGCCCGGCTTTCTCTCCATCTCCGGTCAGTTTTTCAGCAGTATGCCCAGGGTCCGGAGAAACTCCTGGACCTCCCGGGGGGTGGTAAAGGCGGACACGCTGGCCCGCAGGGTTCCGGTCTCCAGGGTGCCCGCCGTGCGGTGGGCCAGAGGGGCGCAGTGGAGCCCGGCCCGCAGGGCGATCCCCCGGCGGCCCAGTTCCTCCCCCAGCTCCTCACAGTCCCGGCCCTCCACCCGGAAGGAGAGCACCCCCGCCTGGGCCCGGGACCCCGCCGGGGCCCGGAAAACCTCCACCCCGGGCAGGCGGGAGAGCCCCTCCCCCATCCGCCGGATGAGTCCCTCCTCCCGGGCGGCGACGGCCTCCACCCCCTCCCGCCGCAGGAAGCACAGCCCCTCCAGCAGGCCGGCGATCCCGGCGATGTTGTGGGTGCCCGCCTCCAGCCGGTCGGGGAGAAAGTCGGGCATCTCCTGACTCAGGGAGACGCTGCCGGTCCCCCCCTCCAGCAGGGGCTCCGCCCCGTCCCCGCACAGGAGCAGGCCGGTGCCCTGGGGGCCGTAGAGCCCCTTGTGCCCGGGCATGGCGATGAAGGCCGCCCCCAGCTCCCGGAAGGACAGGGGCAGACCGCCGGCGGACTGGGAGGCGTCCACGACGAGGGGCACCCCCCTCCGGCGGCACAGGGCGGCGATGTCCTCAATGGGCAGAATGAAGCCGAACACGTTGGACACGTGGGTGCACACCACCGCGTCCACCTCCGGCGTCAGCTCCCGCCGGAAGGCCTCCAGGGCGGCCGCCCGGTCAAAGAGGGGGCTCTCGGCCGTTTTGACGGTCACGCCGGGGATGGCCCGGAGGGGCCGGGTCACCGCATTGTGCTCATAGCCGGAGATGAGCACGGTGCTCCCCGGCTTTACCAGGGTTTTGATGGCGATGTTCAGGCCGTGGGTGGCGTTGAAGGTAAAGACCACCCGGTCCGGCTCGGGCACGTCAAAGAGGGCGGCCGCCTCCCGGCGGCAGGCGAAAGCCGTCTCCGCCGCCGCCATGGCGGGCCGGTGCCCGCCCCGGCCCGGGGTGGCCAGGTGGTCCACGGCGTAGGCGCAGGC
>CASFKT010000044.1:0-8946 GCA_949295195.1 uncultured bacterium
AGCGGAGCCGTAGTCCATCGGCCGCGTCCCCGGTGGCGTTTTGCCTTCTTTTTCGCCATGGAAAAAGAAGGTCGCCGCCCGCAGGCGGCGAAATATCCCCCTGCGTACAACGCCCCCAATCCAAAACCTGCCCCCTCATCCGTCACGGCTTCGCCGTGCCACCTTCCCCCCAAGGGGAAGGCTTTTTTTGGGGGGAGCACCCTCATCCGGCCTTTCAGGCCACCTTCCCCCCGAGGGGAAGGCTTTTTGGGGGGGATTATCCCCTCATCCGCCCCAGGGGGAAGGCTTTTGAGGGGGAGCGCCCCTCATCCCCCGGGGGAGGGCTTTGGGGACAGCTACGCCCTACGGGCTCTGCTGTTTCTCCAGGTCCCTGGACAGTCCCCACAGCTGAAACAGCAGAAAGACCTGCACGCAGAAGGAGACCGCCATAAGCACCACCGCCAGGGCGGTGAGGGACACCACCAGATCGTAGCAGTACAGCGCCGTCTTGGCCGCCACAATCAGGGTCCGGGCGGTGCGCAGCCGTTTGACCCGCCGCCCCTCCCCCAGGGCCTCCTGGGCCAGGGCGGCCAGGTCGGTGAGGAGCTGAAAATCGGTGTACAGGCTGATGACGGACAAAAGCAGGGTCAGCCAGCCGGGCGCCGCGGCCTCCAGGGCCGGGAGAAACTGGGTGAGGGAGAACACCCCCAGCACCCCGCAGAAGGGCTTCAGCAGCCCCAGGGAGGGCCGGGCGGAGGAGAGGATATCCGCCCCCCGCCACAGGAAGATCCACCCCACAAAGTTGGGCACCAGGGGGATGGTGAAGGTGCTGTTGAAATTGAGATTGAAGTCCAGAAGCAGGAAGAAGAACCCCCAAAAGAGACGGCGGGTTCCAATCCACAGGTCCGTTCGCTCTGTCATTGAGGTCCCTCCTCTCCATCCAGAGTAAAGGTCCCGCCGTCGGGGGTGGTGTACCGGGGGGTGAGGTCCACGGGAATCTCCTCCCCGTCCGCGTTGGTCACGGTGACGGTAAAGTAGTCCGGGGCGATGTACTGCTCCATGGGGCCGTCCCAGGCCCCCCGTCCGCCCTCGCCGCCGGCGCCCCCCTCCGGGAAGACAACCTTCTCCCCGGCGTCCATAGGGACATACTGATAGCGCACATGGAGGGAGGCGCGATTTTCCACCCCCTCCTCCGCCGGCCGCTCATAGTGGCTGGAGCTGTAGAACATCTGGTCCGCCTGTTCTATGGTTAGAATCCGGGAGTCGTCCCAGCGGGGGGTAATCTCCACGGTGAAGGTGCGCTGCCGGTCCCAGGTGTTTTCCCGGGAAACCACCAGGCCGCTGTAAAACCCGGTGAACCCCTCCAGGCGGGGCATGGGGTCGTCCGAGGGCGTCTCCTCCTCGTCCTGGCCCCAAAAAGAGAAGGGATTTACATAGCCTTCGGACTCCTGGAAGCGCCGGAGCCGGCTCTGCCCCAGCACCCCGTCCCCGGTGGTCATGGTCTGGGAGGGGGACAGCTCAATTTTCATGCCGTCCGCCTCCCCGCTCCAGGTGACGGGGCCGTAGAGGGCGCTGCCGGACCACCGATCCAGCCCCGCAAGGCTCACGTCGCCTTCAAAGACTCCCGTGGTCTCCGCCAGCTTCTCCACCGTCCAATAATCTCCGTCGGGCTGGACGCGGACGGTGTGGCACAGGTACTCCACCGGCCAGGGCTCGTCCTCCTCCGGCCAGCGGGGGTCATCGTTGCTTTTAAACCGCATATCCCGGAACCAGAACACCTGACACAGATAGCCGTCCCCGCCGTCGGAGGTCAACCCCCGGAACATCGGGCCGGTGCGCCAGCCGTATGCCGCCCTCCCACGATCCTGCTCCCAGCGCTCCAAAACGGCGGGCAGGTCCTCCTGGGGGGCACAGATGGTCCAGCACAGCAGTTCGTCGTAGATCCCGTCGTAAAACCGGTGGTACTCCCCCTTGCCGTAGGCGTCCAGGGCTCCGGCCACGGTTGTGGCCCGGTTCTGGGAGGCCAGGGCCAGGGTCTCCGCCACCAGCTCCGGTGCTATCTCGACCTCCTGTGAAGCTCGCACGGTGGTCTCTTCTCCCGCCGCCGACACGGGCACCCCCGCCACCAAAGACAGGGACAGGGCGAACACGATGCACCCGGACACCAGCCCCATCCCCTGGGGGAAGCGCTTGAACCGGGCAATGGCCTCAATGCGGGCCTTCACCGCCCGGGCCCCGTTGGCCATGGTGGTGGCCCCGGGGGTGCGCATGGCCTTGTCGTCCGCCATGGCCAGGAGACAGCGGCCGTAATCCCGGCGGTCCTCCCCCTCCAGCCGCTCCAGCACCCGCTGGTCGCACAGGGACTCCCGGTCGTTGCCGGTCTTGTCAAAGACGAACCAGAGAAACGGGTTGAACCAGTGGAGGCACCGGAGGGCGGTGGTGAGCCACCCGGCCCACACGTCCCGGTATTTCAGGTGGAGCAGCTCGTGGAGGACCACCTTCTCGTCCAGCGCCCAGCCCATGGGCAGGACCAGGGCGGGCCGGACCACCCCCAGCACAAAGGGGGTGCGGGCCCAGCGGCATTCCACAATCCGCCGGGGCATGGGGAGCTGCTGCTCCCGGGCCAGGGTCTCGATGGCCGCCCGGCGCTCCCCCTCCACCGGCACGCCGTCCCGCACCCGCAGGGACAGCCGCACCGCGCTGACCACGAACCAGGCCGCCCACAGCACGACCCCCGCGCAGTAGATCAGGAAGGCCCAGTCCGTCCAGGAGGCGGGGGCGCCCGCCGGCAGGAGGGGCACGGGGGCGGCGGGCAGGGAGGCGGCAAAGGGGGTGCTGTAAGCCGAGTTCAGACCCAGCTCCACCCGGGTGCGCAGCGTCTCCACCCAGAAGGTCACGTCCAGAACGGTGGGGCGGCCCCCAAATCCCGCCGGCACCAGCAGCCGCAGGAGCAAGACAAGCCACACCCCGTACTGCCACCGGGGGGACAGCTTGTCCAGGAAGATGCGCTGGAGAATCAGCAGGAACAGGGCGGCCAGGGAGGCGGCCGCCGTCTGCTGGAGAACCATCCAGATGTTTTCCATACTACACCTCCATCTCGTCCAGCAGCCTGCGCAGCTCGTCCCGCTCCTCCCTGGTGAGGGAGGCGGAGCGGAGAAAGGCGGCGGCCAGCTTTCCCGCCGAGCCCCCATAGGCCCGGTCCATGAGGCTGCGCTCCTCCTGGGCGGCGCACTCCTCCAGGGTGACGGCGGCGGAGTACCGCCTGGGGCTGTGTTCGTCGGCGGACACCAGCCCCTTCCCCATCATCCGGGTCAGATAGGTGTGTACCGTGGTACGGCTCCATCCGGTGTCCCCCTCCAGGCGCTCCAGCACCTGGCCCAGGGTCTGGGGCCCTCCGGCCCACAGGGCGTTCAGCACCTTCCACTCGCTGTCGGTGAGCTTGGACATTTCATTCCCCTCCTACATGCGTAGTATCTTCCACTCCTATACTACATGTGTAGAATCTTCCTGTCAAGGGCGGCGGCGGTTTTCCTGAACTTTTGCTGAAAAAATCCGCCGGGGCATCTGCCCCGGCGGAGTAAACAGGTTGGGTTTGGGACGGGCGGGCTTACCGCTCCTCCCGGAAGTAGTTGAGGCCCAGTCCGGCGGGCTGCCCGCTGCCCTTCTGCCGGATGGAGGTGGCCACCAGCACGATGGCGGTGATGATAAAGGGCAGAGCCTGATAGAGCTGAGAGGGCACCGCCCCCAGCCAGCCCAGAGTCTCCGGGAAGGCGGCGGCCAGGCTGCCCCCCGACACCCGCAGGGTGTTGAAGAAGCCGAACACAAAGGTGCCCAGAATGGCCAGGGCGGGGTTCCAGTTGGCGAAGATGACCAGGGCCACCGCGATCCAGCCGTAGCCGTTGATCCAGCAGCTGCTGTTGAAGGAGCCGGACATGTTCAGGCTCATGTAGTAGCCGCCGATGCCCATGATGCCGCAGCCCAGGCAGATGTGCAGGTACTTGTACCACTTCACATTGATGCCCACCGAGTCGGCGGCCCCGGGGTTCTCCCCCACCGCCCGCAGGCGCAGGCCGGGGGTAGTGCGGTTCATGTACCACCACATGACCAGGGCGATGACCACCGCCAGATAGACCAGCACGTTGTGGCTGAACAGGCCGTTTCCGATCACCGGGATCTGGGACAGGCCGGGGATGGCGACGTCGGCAAAGCCGTTCTTGATGTTGGCGTAGTCGTTCATGGCGGGCCAGCTCACCGCCTTGACCCCGTTGCCCACAAAGAAGTAGACGCCCAGGCCGAAGGTGGTGAGGGTCAGGCCTGTGATGTTCTGGTTGGCCTGGAGGGAGACGGTGAGGACGGCAAACAGCAGCCCGCACAGGGCCCCGGCCAGGAATCCGGTGAGGATGCCCAGGATCAGGTTGTTGGTCCAGCAGCCCACCAGATAGCCGAAGATGGCGCCCACGGCCATAATGCCCTCCACGCCCAGGTTCAGGCTGCCGGACTTCTCCACGGTGATCTCCCCCACCGTGCCGTACAGGAGCGGAATGTTATAGACCACAATGCTGTGCAGGAAGGTGGTGATGACCCCCAGCTTATCCATTTCCATTGCTGTTTCCCCCTTTCGCGGACGGTACCACCCGGAAGCGGGTGAAGAAATCGGCGGCAAGCACCAGGAAGAGAATGGCCCCCTGGAGCATGTCGGCAAAGCTGGAGTCCACCTGGGCGAAGGTGGCCGCGGCGGCGGCGGAGCCGTACTGGAGTACGCCGATGAGGGCGGACACCAGGAAGATGACCCCGGTATTCAGCTTGGCCAGCCAGGCCACAATGATGCCCGTCCAGCCCACGTCGTCGGTGATGGCGGTGGACAGGATGCCGGCGGTGCCCACCTTGAAGGCGGCGGCCAGGCCGATGAGGCAGGCGGACAGGAACACCGTGCGCAGGATGATCCGGTTCACCTTCATGCCGGCGTACCGGGCGGTGCCGATGCTGTCGCCCACCACGGCGATCTCATAGCCGTGCTTGGTGTATTTTAAGTAGAAGTAGACCCCCACGCCGATGAGGACGGCCAGGATCACACACACGTTCAAATGAAACTTTCCGATGGGGATGGCGGGGAACTCCGCCAGACTGCTGAAGCTGGTGAAGATGGGCCGGGCGGAGCTGGGCTCCAGGAAGAAGTTCCAGGCGGCCTTGGTCTCCCCCAGGAAGGTGATGAAGTACAGGGCCACATAGTTGAGCATCAGGGTGAGCAGGGTCTCGCTGGTGCCGAACTTCACCTTAAAGACGGCGGTGACCACCCCGTACAGCCCGGCGGCCAGCATGGCGGCCAGACACATGAGCACCAGGGTCAGCGGCTCGGGCAGCAGGGGCCCGGCCTGGAAGGCCACGGCGGCGGCGGCCACCGCCCCCAGAATGAACTGTCCCTCTCCCCCGATGTTCCAGAACCGCATCTTAAAGGCCAGGGACAGGGCCACCGAGGTGACCACCAGGGGGACAAACACCTTCAGATAGTTTTCAAAGGCCCGGTAGGCGATCTTGTTGCCCACCATGCCCATGGTGAACATGCGCCAGTAGTAGTCCACCGGATTCACGCCGATGGCCATAAGCACCACGGCCCCCAGGAGCAGGGCAATGACCACCGCGCCCAGGTAAAAGGTCAGACGCTTCCACAGGGGAAACGCGTCCCGCTTGACGATATGAAACCGCATGCCGCCTTACGCCTCCTTTCCCTCGTCCTCCGGCTGGTCCGGGACGATGTTGGTATCTCTTGCGATGCCCGCCGGCTTGTCCTCGTACTTGTTGGACAGGTCCAGGGCGCCGGTCATCATCAGGCCCAGCTCCTCCTTGCTGGTCTTGTGGGCGTGGACCACGCCCATCATCCGGCCGTGGCACAGGACCATGATCTTGTCGCACAGGGCCAGCATCACGTCCAGGTCCTCGCCCACAAAGAGGATGCCCACCCCGTCCTGCTTCTGCTGGTTGAGGATGTGGTAGATGGCGTAGGAGGAGTTGATGTCCAGGCCCCGCACTGGGTAGGCGGTGATGAGCACGTTGGGCCCCGCCTTGATCTCCCGGCCCAGCAGGACCTTCTGCACGTTGCCGCCGGAGAGCAGGCGCACCGGGGTCTCGGTGGAGGGGGTGACCACCCCCAGCTCCTCAATCACGTGCTCCGCGTCCGCTCTCCCCAGCTTCCGGTCCACCAGGGGCCCCTTGCTGTCCCCGTAGTTTTTCAGCAGCATATTGTCGGTAATGGACAGGGACGGGGCCAGGCCCATGCCCAGCCGGTCCTCGGGGATGAAGGACATGGAGATGCCCTTGTCCAGGATGGCCTTGGGGGACAGGCCCACGATGTTGTCCCCCTTGTGGATCATCTGTCCCGACTGGATGGGGCGCAGGCCGGCGATGGCTTCGCACAGCTCCCGCTGGCCGCAGCCGGCGATGCCCGCCACCCCCAGGATCTCGCCCCCCCGGATGTAGAAGTTCACGTGGTCGATGGCGGTGGCCCCCTCGTCGTTGAGGATGGTCAGGTCCCGGATCTCCAGCAGGGGCCGGGTCTTCTCCACCACCGGGCGGTCAATGTTCAGGTCCACCTTCCGGCCCACCATGTACTCGGTGAGCTCCTGCTCGTTGGTGGAGGCGGTGTCCACGGTGCCGATGTACTCCCCCTTGCGGAGGATGGCCACCCGGTCGCTCACCTCCAGCACCTCGTTGAGCTTGTGGGTGATGATGATGATGGAGTGTCCGTCCTCCTTCATCCGGCGGAGAACCCCAAAGAGCTTCTCGATCTCCTGCACGGTAAGTACGGCGGTGGGCTCGTCCAGAATGATGACCTTGGCCCCGTAGTAGAGCACCTTGATGATCTCCAGCGTCTGCTTCTCAGAGACGGCCATGCTCTCCACCTTTTTCCGGGGGTCCAGGTCAAAGCCGAAGCGTTTGGCGGTGTCGGCCACCTCCTGGTACCGGTCCCGGCCCAGGGAGAATCCCGCCCCGCTCTTGCCCATCCAGATGTTGTCCGCGGCGGAAAACACGTCCACCAGCTTGAAGTGCTGATGGACCATGCCGATGCCCAGCCGCTTGGCGTCCTCCGGAGAGGCGATGACGGCCGGCTCCCCGTCCACCAGGATCTCCCCCTTGTCCGGGGCGTAGATGCCGGAGAGCATGTTCATCAGCGTGGTCTTGCCCGACCCGTTTTCTCCCAAGAGGGCCAGGATCTCCCCCTTTTTCAGGGTCAAATTCACATCCTTGTTGGCCACGACGCTGCCGAAGGTCTTGGTGATCCCCCGCATTTCAATGGCATAGGGCTGCTCTGCCATTGGCCTCACTCCTTTCTCCTGTGGTTCACAGTCCACACGGGACGGCGGGCAGAGATCTTCTTTTCTCTGTCCGCTCTCCCGCGGGGATTGCGGTGTTTTGGTTTTCTCCCCTTGTGTCTCGGCGGGGGATTCGCCGCCACAGCGGCGAGCCGCCGTTTTTCTCTGTAGGGGCGGGTGTCCTCACCCGCCCGCCTCGAAATGTTCTGATTGGCGCGTAGGGGCGGACACATGGGGCCGCCCGTCCCCAGTCTTCCCCCCTCAGGGGGGAAGGTGGCCCGAAGGGCCGGATGAGGGAGCGGTTATCAGAAGGGGATGAAACCAAGATGCGCACCCTCATCAGTCAGCCTTCCGGCTGACAGCTTCCCCCTGGCAGGGGGAAGCCTTGGCGGGCGACCGTAAGGGTCGCCCCTACAGATTTCCAAGAATGTGTGTGCAAATCGGGAAACGCGGGCGGCACAGGTGTGCCGCCCCTACGGCGTTGGACGAAGAGAATCCCAGTCCTGGCGGGAGGCCCAAGGGCCTCCCCTACGCTTTCAGTTTCCCCAGAGGCGAAGCGCAGCTTCGCACAAAGTTCTTTTGCGCCGCGTTTCTTGCTTCGCTACGAAACGTGGCTTGATTGCACGTGAACGGCCCAGGCCGGCCTCTCTTGGCCTTCGGCCAATTCACCTTCAGAAAACCCTGACGGTTTCTCTCCGCGCCAAGTGCCGCCGCCCTGCGGCGGTTGCGCTTCGATGTGCCCTGCGGGGCTATCTTTCACACTATCTTTCCCTCCGAAACCTGATAGTTCCTCAGAGGCGAAGCGCAGCTTCGCACAAAGTTCTTTTGCCTACTTTTCTTTCAAGAAAAGTAGGGCAAGAAAAGTAAGGGCCGGCCGGAGTTCCGGCCGGCCCGGGCAATCACGCTATTTGCTCGGGGAAGCGCCTTAGTTGGCGTCCTCCACGCCCGCGACGAAGTAGTTCATGCTACCGGTGATGACGGAGTCCTCCACGGAGGCGCCGCCGGCGGCCACGATAACGGGATCGCGCTCCACCAGAGTGCCGCTGGTGGTGTCGTACTCATAGCCGTCGCACAGCAGGTCGGCGTCCTCCTGGTCCACGGTGACGGTGCCGTCATCGTTCACGGTGATGTGCAGCTTGGTGCCGGAGAACACGTCCCACTCGCCGGAGACGATCAGCTCCCGGACAGCCTCAATGGCCTCGGCGGTGCCGGGGGCCACGGTGGCCTCGTTCAGGGGGGACACGTCCACGAAGCCCTCAGCCAGGCCGCCGTAGTAGGCGGGGCCGCCCATGGCGGTGACGAAGTTCTCCGCGCCGCCGCAGGTCATAGCGGCCTCGATGGCGGTGTGGTAGTACACGTTCCAGTTCCAGATGGCGGCGGTCAGGTGGGCCTGGGGCGCGTCGGCGGTCATGTCGGAGTTATAGCCGCAGCCGAACACGCCCAGGTCCTGAGCGGCGATCTGGGGCTGCGCGGAGTCGCAGTGCTGGGAGATGACGCCGCAGTTGAAGGACTGGATCAGCTCCTCGGCGAAAGCGCCCTCGTTCACCTCGTCGGCCCAGGCGCCCAGCTCCTTCACGTACACGGTGGCGTCGGGGTTGACGGCCTGCACGCCCAGGGCGAAGCCGTTGATGCCGGAGGAGGTCTCCGCGTACTGGCGGCC
>CASFKT010000044.1:9014-11828 GCA_949295195.1 uncultured bacterium
CCGGCGGCGATGCCGGCCAGGTAGCGGGCCTGATAGGCGCGGCCGAAGTAGTTGTTGAAGTTGGTGTCGTTGGACATGTAGCCGGTGGCGTGGGAGAACATCACTTCGGGGTACTCCTCCGCCTTGTCGGCCAGGGCCTGCATATAGCCGAAGGAGATGCCGAAGATGATGTCGCAGTCCTCGCCCACCAGGGTGTCTACGGCGGTGGCCACGGCGTCATAGTCCTCAGGCACCTCGTCCACTACGACCAGCTGAGTGTCCGGGTCCAAACCCAGCTCCTCCATGGCGGTGGTGATGCCGTGGTTGTGGGCATAGGTGTAGCCGGCGGTGTCGCTCTTCTTGTTGATGTAGATGGCGCCCACCTTGAAGTCGGCGGGGTTGGCCGCGGCGCTGCCGTCGCCGGTGCTGCCGCTGCCCGCGGAGCCGGCACTGGAGCTGTCGCCGCCGCAGGCGGCCAGGCCCAGGACCATGCCCAGAGCCAGGACAAATGCGAGAATTCTCTTCTTCATGTTTGAAGATTCCTCCTTTTTCTCATTTGGTTCGTTTCATGGGTACTTCCTTCTTTATTAAAACCGCTTTGGGGCGGTTTTAACCATAATAAATACAGAGTGCGGGGAATTTCGCCGCCTCTTCTCTGTCCCGCCTTCCTGCTCCCATTCTTTGTCAAGGGGCCAAATCCCCCCAAAAGCCTTCCCCTCGGGGGCCGACTCCCCTTGTCAAGGGGAGATGTCGCGAAGCGACAGAGGGGATAGGGAAAGGTGGCACGGCGAAGCCGTGACGGATGAGGGGGTAGGGTTCGGACTGCGTTCGTTGTACGCAGGGTATTTCGCCGCCTGCGGGCGGCGACCTTCTTTTTCCATGGCGAAAAAGAAGGCAAAACGCCACCGGGGACGCAGCCGATGGACTACGGCTCCGCTTCGCTCCGCCTAGGTCCATAGGACTGCCACCCTACCCCCTCTGGCCCTTCGGGCCATCTCCCCCTGATAGGGGGAGTCGACCCCGGACCCCTATTACGGGAGTTACCCCTTGAGCCAGGCAAAAATTTCCGGCGCGCAAAATCTGAGTGGCTTTCTGCGATTTCTTCCGGGCCACTGGGCCCTGGGTTTGCAAAATTTGTTCTTGGTGCGGTTCCAGGTCTGCGCCTGAGTTTTCTCAGCCATCGCTCCCGATCCGTTTTCCACCGTAGGGGCGACCCTTGCGGTCGCCCAGGCCCCGGGTTGGCCAATGTTTAGAATACAGGCCCGGCGGAACATCCGCCGTAGGGGCGCACAGTGTGCGCCCGCGGGCCGGTCCTAGACCGGCCCCTACGAGGAGAACGGGACCGTCTCTGTGTCCACTGTAGGGGCGGGTGTCCACACCCGCCCGCCGTCCCTTTGAGCCGCACTTGAGTCCCGTCACGCCCAACGGCGCGCCAAAAACGGGACCTGCCCTTTCAACGCTTCTTTTTATTTTAAAGAAGCGAAACGCAGTTTCGCACGAAGTTCTTTTGCCTGCTTTTCTTTCAAGAAAAGCAGATCAATCCACAAACTCCACGCCGGTCTCCTCACTCATGGACTTAATTCTTGCCAGGGACTCGATTCTCAACCCCTCGGCCCGCAGGCGGTCGCCGCCGGGCTGGAAGGCCTTCTCGATGACGATGCCGGCGCCCACCAGCTCCGCCCCCGAGTCCTTTACCAGCTTGGCCAGCCCTTCCAGGGCGGCGCCGTTGGCCAGGAAGTCGTCGATGAGCAGCACCTTGTCCCCGGGCCCCAGGAACTCCTTGGCCACGATGATGTCGTACACCCGGCCGTGGGTGAAGGACTCCACCTTGGTGGTGTACACGTCGCCGGCGATGTTCTTGGTCTGGCTCTTCTTGGCGAAGATCACGGGACAGTGGCTCACGGTCGGCGAACCGGCGCTTGAATTCCTTCCCGATTTCCGCAAACAGCTCCACATCCATCTGGTGGTTGAGAAAGCTGTCCACCTTCAGCACATCGGTGCCCTTCACCTTTCCATCCCTGCGGATGCGCTCCTTTAAAAGCTCCATGGTTCTCTACCCCTTCCTCCGCCGGACCCCGCCCCCGGCCTCTGCCGGAAAAGAACGGCGTGGCCCGGGAGATGCGGGCCACGTTCGATGGCGATACAGTATTATTCTACATGTTCCGGCACCGTTCTGCAATCCTTTTTTCCGGTTCATTGGAAATTTTTCTGCCTCCCGCCCCTTTTTTGCTCCCCCAGCGGCGCGGACCGAGCAGCCATCCGCCTTCTCGTAAAGTTTTTGGCTTTACACCTTCTCCCCATTTCACCCATCCAGCCCCGTCAAAATTTCCCTGGAAAAATCAGGAGTCCTTCGACTGGGTTCGCCTTTTTATTTTCCATTATATGGTAAACTATAAATCAGAAGATTCCATATTTTTACATAGGAGGTCACGTTATGCAGCTGCTGCGCAAAAAGGGGATGCTGGACAGCAACCGGGTGCTGTTTCTCCCCGTGGACGCCATCGCCGGGTCTTTCCCCAGCACGAGCTGGAGGAGCTGGCCGCCTCCATCCGTTCCCTGGGCCTGCTCCAGCCTCTCACCGTACGCCGTGGGGAGCGCGGCTGGGAGCTGGTGGCTGGGGAGCGCCGCCTGCGGGCGGCCAAGCTGGCCGGGCTCACCGAGGTCCCCTGCCTCTCCCTCCAGATCGACAGCCAGCGGTCCTCCCTGCTGGCTCTGGTGGAGAACCTCCAGCGGAGAGATTTGGACTTCTGGGAGGAGGCCCTGGCCCTGAACAAGCTCATCTCCACCTACCACCTCTCCCAGGAGGAGGCCGCCCGGCGCATCGGCAAGAGCCAG
>CASFKT010000045.1 GCA_949295195.1 uncultured bacterium
GCAGGCGCAATTTGACCGCATGGTGGAGATTCTCCGCCGCACCTACTCCCTGTACGGCTTCACCCCCCTGGACACCCCCCTCATCGAGGCCAGCGAGGTTTTATTGGCCAAGGGCGGCGGCGAGACGGAGAAGCAGATCTACCGCTTTATGAAGGGGGACACCGACCTGTCTCTGCGCTTTGACCTGACGGTGCCTCTGGCCAAGTACGTGGCCCAGAACTACGGCCACCTCACCTTCCCCTTCCGCCGCTTCCAGATCGGCAAAGTCTACCGGGGCGAGCGGGCCCAGCGGGGCCGTTTCCGGGAGTTCTATCAGGCGGACATCGACGTGATCGGCGACGGCAAGCTGGACATCTCCAACGAGGCGGAGATCCCCTCCATCATCTACCGCGCCTTCACCGCCCTGGGCCTGAAGCGGTTCCAGATCCGGGTGAACAACCGGAAAATCCTCAACGGCTTCTACGCCATGCTGGGCCTCACCCAGCAGTCCGGTGAGATCATGCGCACCGTGGACAAGCTGGACAAGATCGGCGCGTCCAAGGTGAAGGAGCTGCTGGTGGAGGGCGGCGTCAGTGAGGACAATGCCCAGGAAATTCTCCACTTTATCGGCATCTCCGGGGGCAACCAGGCGGTGCTGACCGCCCTGGAGACCTACCGGGGCCGGAACGAGGTCTTTGACACCGGCCTGGACGAGCTGACCACCGTGGTCAAATACCTGTCCGCCTTCGGCGTGCCCGAGACCCACTTCGCCGTGGATCTGACCATCGCCCGGGGCCTGGACTACTACACCGGCACCGTGTACGAGACCACCATGCTGGACCACCCGGAGATCGGCTCCATCTGTTCGGGCGGCCGTTATGATAACTTGGCGGAATATTATACCGATAAACAACTCCCCGGCGTTGGAATTTCCATCGGATTGACCCGCCTGTTCTTCGTGCTGGAGGACCAGGGCTATCTGAACGACGGCCTGAACACCGCCCCCGCCGACGTGCTCCTCCTGCCCATGACCGAGGACCTGTCCCCCGCCATCGCCCTGGCCACCCAGCTGCGGGAGGCGGGCATCCGCGCTCAGATCCACGGCGAGCAGAAGAAGTTCAAGCAGAAGATCTCCTACGCCGACAAGCTCCACATCCCCTACGTCATCTTCCTGGGGGAGGACGAGATCTCCTCCGGCATGGCCGCCGTCAAGGACCTGGCCACCGGCGAGCAGGTAAAACTGCCCCCCGCCGAGGCCATCGCCCATATCCAGGCCGGGCTGGAGAAATTGAATCAGGGTACACCTATTCTGGACCGGGGGGAATAAGACCGTCCGTCACGCTGTAGGGGCGACCCTTGCTGTCGCCCGGCCCGCTGTTCGGCGTTGTCCGTAGGGGCGTCACACCGGGCCGCCCGCCCGGACCGGACTCTCCGACTGTCTGAATATGGAGGTGTCCTATGAACACGGCCCATGCAAAGAAAACCGTCCGGCGGGTCCTGTGGGGCCTTCTGGCCCTGGTGCTGGTCTGGACCATGTTTCCCCGGCCCTTCTCCGGGACCCTTCCCCCGTGGACGGTGCGCGGCGGTAAGACCATTCCCGCGGAAACAAAATTCACCGCCGGCCTCTCCTTCAGCGAACCGCAGGATGCCTATGACGCCCTGAAAACGGAGATGGAGGGGTTCTGGTTTCTGGGCGACCCCTTCACCCTGCTCCCCTTCCTCCACCAGCCCCAGGGACCAGTACAGGTAAAGATCTACTACTTTCAAGAGGGCGGCGGACTTTCCGGCAACCCCTGCGAAACCACCCTCCTGTGGGACGGGGATACCCTTTGGGTCGCCTGGCTGGACAATTATTATTGGGGTTTTTACCCCATTGACTCCGCAGGGGTTGATGCAGCATTCCACCGGCTGGCAGTACCGGCTCTCCCCATATCGAAAAAGCAAAAATTCCTTCTTAACACAGCCGTAGGGGAGGGGCTTGCCCCTCCCGCCCTCAGGAGGTCTGCTTATGCTTCCGAAACGCAAACCTACCGCGATCCCCCATTATGACTACTCTCAACCTGGCGCTTATTTTATCACCCTTTGCGTAGAGAAGCGGCGGCCTATATTAGGAAAAATAGATTCCTCCGCTCAGGTCGTGTTATCCCCGATAGGAAAAATTGTTACTGATGTGTGGTACTCCCTTCCCCAGCGCTTTCCATGTCTTGACTCAATTTCCCAATCCGTTTTTGTAGTTATGCCTGACCACATCCATGGGATTCTGCAAATTACGGCGGGAGGGGCAAGCCCCTCCCCTACCCTCCATCAAATACTTGGTACTTTTAAATCCATTACAACGATTGAAACCAATCGTCTACTTGGAACACCAGGTCAAAAACTCTGGCAGCGGTCCGCCTACGAGCACATCCTCCGCAATCAACAGGACTTCGACGAGGCCGCCGGGTATATCGCCGGAAATCCGGTCCGGCGGATGGAACGGGAGGGATTTTTGTGAAGAAGAAAATTGCCGTTGGGGCAGTTCTGATCGCCCTTCTTCTGGCGGGCGGCGGGCTGTGGTACACCCGCCCGGTGGACTTTTCCGCGATATTTCCCGGGTTTCGGGGGGACCCCACCTACACCAACGACGCCATTCAGAATGTGGAAATTCCCCTGGACAGCCCCCACTGCCAACAGCTCCTGGAGCTGCTGAACGGGGAGACCTACACCCGTCAGATCGGGTTTGTCTCGGACGTCCAGCGCATTACCCTGGAGCCCTATTACGCCCACCTCCACCTGCGGCAGGGGGAGGATCAGATGTCCCTCAGCTTTTACGGCCCTCAGATGGTGGCTGAGATGCAGACCTCCGCCGGAGAGCGGGGCGTCACCCTCTCTCCCCAGGGCGGAGAGGAATTTCAGGCCTCGGTGGTGGAGCTGCTCACCTCCCTCGCCCCCGGCGCGGAGGCGTGAGCAGGGGACATCACACCGGTTCCAAACCAGAAGGAGGAATGCTGGTGAAAAAGAAAATCGCCGTTGGGGCGTGTATCCTCGCCGTCCTGCTGGCGGCCGGCGGCCTGTGGTACACCCGGCCTCAGAGTTTCTGGGCGGTCACCGGCCTTGATCCCGGCCGCATCTCCGGAGTCTCCGGCCATGGGATGGAGCTCTCCGTGGAGCACGGCCGCGCCCGGACCACGTCCTGGACCATGGACCACCGCGGTCCTGGGGATGAGGACTATGAGGCGCTGATCGCGCTCTTGGAGCGCGGCAGCTACCGGGCCAAACTCAGCAACCTGACCGCTCCATTTTCCGACAGCGAACCCGGCTCGGAGCGGTGGGTGCTGCTGAACTTTGCCGTGGACGGCGAGCCCTTTTCCGTCCATATCCCAGTCCCCCAGACCATGACCATTCCCATCCCCGACTCCCATGGATACTGGCAGTACGACGCCTCTGACCCCCAGATTCAGGCGGAGCTGCTCCAATATTTGAAGGCAAACGGGGAACAATCCTAATACATTTCTCAATTTTTAAAATATATATTACAAAATGGAGTTGATTTTATGGACAATCTGAAGAACTTCCGCCGCACCAACTACTGCGGCGACCTGCGCCTGAGCGACGCGGGCAAGACCGTCTCCCTGTGCGGCTGGGTCCAGCGGCAGCGGGACCTGGGCGGGCTGATCTTTGTGGACCTGCGGGACCGCACGGGCCTCATTCAGCTCTCCTTTGACGACAGCACCGACAAGGAGATCTTCGAAAAAGCCTCCGGCCTGCGCTCTGAGTACGTCATCGCCGCCACCGGCCTGGTGCGGGAGCGTGAGAGCAAGACCAACAAGATCGCCACCGGCGACATCGAGGTGTATGTCACCGAGCTGCGCCTGCTGGCCCGCGCGGAGACCCCTCCCTTTGAGATCGTGGAGCACTCCAAGGCCAACGACATGCTGCGCCTGAAGTACCGCTATCTGGACCTGCGCCGCCCGGACATGCAGCACATGATCGCCACCCGCCACAAGGTGACCAAGGTGGCCCGGGACTACTTCGACGAGCAGGGCTTCTATGAGATCGAGACCCCCATGCTGACCAAGTCCACCCCCGAGGGGGCCCGTGACTACCTGGTGCCCTCCCGCGTCCACCCCGGCAAGTTCTACGCCCTGCCCCAGTCCCCCCAGCAGTACAAGCAGCTGCTCATGCTCTCCGGCTTTGACCGCTATATGCAGATCGCCCGCTGCTTCCGGGATGAGGATTTACGCGCGGACCGCCAGCCCGAGTTCACCCAGATCGACCTGGAGATGTCCTTCGTCAACGAGGACGACGTGATGGAGATTCAGGAGGGTTTTCTGAAGCGGGTCTTTAAGGAAGTGCTGGACGTGGACGTGCAGACCCCCTTCCTGCGCATGCCCTGGCGGGAGGCCATGGACCGCTTCGGCTCCGACAAGCCCGACCTGCGCTTCGGCTTTGAGCTCAAGGACATCAGCGACATTGTGAAGGACTGCGGCTTCTCCGTGTTCTCCAGCGCGGTCCAGGGCGGCGGCTCCGTGCGCCTCATCAACGTGGACGGCCACGCCGCCGACTTCCCCCGGAAGAAGATCGACAAGCTGGCCGAGTTCGTCAAGACCTACAAGGCCAAGGGCCTGGCCTGGACCCGCCTCCACGACGGCCAGGTGACCTCCTCCTATCAGAAGTTCCTCACTGAGGAGGAGAACAAGGCTATTCTGGAGCGGGCCAACGCCAAGGACGGGGACCTGGTCCTCATCGTGGGCGACGTGAAGGACGAAGTGGTCTTTGCCGCCCTGGGCGCCCTGCGGTGCGAGTGCGCCAAGCAGCTGGGCATCCTGGACCCCAAGGACTTCAAGTTCCTGTGGGTCACCGAGTTCCCCATGTTTGAGTACAGCGAGGAGGAGGGCCGCTACGTGGCCATGCACCACCCCTTCACCGCCCCCATGGACGAGGACATCGACAAGCTGGAGACCGACAAGAAGAACTGCCGCGCCAAGGCCTATGACATCGTCCTCAACGGCACCGAGCTGGGCGGCGGCTCCATCCGCATCTCTGTCCCCGAGACCCAGGAGGCCATGTTCCGGGCCCTGGGCTTCACCGACGAGGAGGCCATGGAGCGCTTCGGCCACCTGATCAACGCTTTCAAGTTCGGCGCGCCCCCCCACGGCGGCCTGGCCTACGGCCTGGACCGGCTGTGCATGCTCATGGCCGGCGCCGACTCCATCCGGGACGTGATCGCCTTCCCCAAGGTGCAGAACGCCTCCGAGCCCATGACCAACTGCCCCGACTTCGTGGACGACAAGCAGCTGGATGAGCTGAGCTTGGCCGTTACCCGGAGAGAGGAAGCCTCGGACGAGGAGTAATCTCTTTCCCGTTTTTCACAAATTTAATCCCCGCTGTTCTTTCCCTGGAACAGCGGGGATTTCTTTCTTTTTTTTGGGGTCTCCGCCGTTTTTTCCTGTAGGGGCGGCTATCAGCCGCCCGTAAACCTTCCCCCCAGGGGGAAGGTGCCCCAGTGCGCACACTGGGGCGGATGAGGGGGCGATGATAGAGCGGTTTCGTTTCTTGCTGGGGAATTTCGCCGCCTGCGGGCGGCGAGTTACTTTGCCCATGGCGGCAAAGTAACCAAAACGCCACCGGGGGACGGCTCAGAATGGACACTCCGTGTCCATATTCGCCTTACCCCCGGACCCCCATTACGAGGGTTACCCCTTGGGGTTGGCAGAATCCTTCCGGCGCGCAAAATCTGAGTGGCCTTCTGCCATTCAATCCGGGCCACTGGGCCCTGAGTTTGCAAAATTTGTTCTTGGTGCGGTTCCAGGTCTGCGCCTGAGTTTGCCGAACCAACGCTCCCGGTGCGAATTCTGGGCGGGCCGGTCTGGGACCGGCCCCTACGAAAGGACGGAACCGCTTCTTTATATGCCGTAGGGGCGGCCCCATGTGGCCGCCCCGCAAGCCTTCCCCCTTCAAGGGGGAAGGTGCCCCCGAAGGGGGCGGATGAGGGTGTTCTCTTGAAAGGCAGGTCCTAGACCGAAAGAAAGCCCTCCGGCCAAAGCCCCCATTGTCAAAGGGGGTGCCGCGAAGCGGCGGGGGATTCCCTTTCCAGAGGATATTCTGTCTTTTGCACTTGGCATGCTCTCTGTAGGGGCGCACACTGTGCGCCCGCGGGCCGCCGAGGTCGGCGGCCCCTACGGCAAAACCGGAAGCTCCCCCCTGAATTCGTAGGGGCGGCACATCTGGGCCGCCCGGAAACGGCCCGCTGGGGGCATCGGGCCCTACAAAAAATCGAACGCACCTTCGGATACGCCGTAGG
Organism: uncultured bacterium; assembly: GCA_949295195.1. GTDB lineage: Bacteria > Bacillota > Clostridia > Oscillospirales > Oscillospiraceae > Lawsonibacter. The sequence continues at coordinate 6,263 of CASFKT010000045.1, forward strand.
GGCGGGTGTCCTCACCCGCCCGCCGTCCCCCGCCGCACAACTTGAGCCCCACCGCAACAAAGGCGCTCCCGTAAAATGGGGGTCTGGGGGAATTCAGCATGGCGAACGAAGTTCGCCCCTGTGAATTCCCCCGACGTCTTTTGGTTCCTTTTCCACGTGGAAAAGGAACTCGCCCCGCAGGGCGAAATCCTCTGCGCCGATCAAGGAGGCACTCTATTATCGTCCCCTCATCCGGCCCCTTCGAGGCCACCTTCCCTATCCCCTCTGTCGCTTCGCGACATCTCCCTACCCCTTTTGGCCTTCGGCCATTTCCCCCTGACAGGGGGAATCGGCCCCTTGACAAGGGGAGTCAGCCCCCAGGGGGAAGGCTTAAGAAGAAGGCGGCGAACCCCCGCCTATCCCCAAAAATCTCCGCCGCACGCTTAAAAATACCTGGAATAGCAGAAAATAATCGGAAAACTTCCCAAAAAAATTGACACCATGCACACAAAGTGGTATACTTCCATAAACTAAGAAAAACGCAGTTTGATTTTTGGCGTGGAGAACCTCTCCACGCTGTTTTTCCCAGGAGGCATTTATGAAAAAACTGATGATTTTTTTGCTGTGCTTTCTGCTGACCGGGTGCGCCGCACCCCAGGCTGGAGGTTCGGAGAGCTCCGGGTCCTCCGGCTCCGCCCCCTCCGGCTCGGTCTCCTCCCCCCAGGAGGGGGACGCGTCCTCTCAGACGCCCGCCCCGGACGCCTCCCAGGAGGGAAGCTCCTCGGAAACGGAGGACCCCGCCGGGTCCTCCTCCCCGTCCGGCTCCTCCTCCAGCTCCTCCGGCACGGGATCGGACCCCCTCCCCCAAAACAAGGACCAGATCATCCAGGAGCTGGTGTCCGCCATGTCGGTGGAGGAGAAGGTGGGCCAGATGTTCTTCGTCCGCTGCCCCGAGACCGACCAGGCGGCCAAGGTGTCCCAGTACAAGCTGGGGGGCTATATCCTCTTTGGCCGGGACTTCAAGGATAAGACCGCCCAGCAGGTGCGGGACGAGATCGCCTCCTATCAGGCGTCCTCCGGCATCCCCATGCTCATCGGCACCGATGAGGAGGGCGGTACGGTGGTCCGGGCCAGCAGCAACCCCAACCTGTTCCCCAGCCGGGAGCCCTCCCCCCAGGTGCTGTACGGCCAGGGCGGGCTGGACGCCATTCTCCAGGACGCCCGGCAGAAGAGCGTCACCCTGCTGGATCTGGGGGTCAATGTGAACTTCGCTCCGGTGGCCGACGTGTCCACCGACCCCGCCGACTTTATCTATGAGCGCGCCCTGGGCCAGGACGCCCAGACCACCGCCGACTATGTGGCCCAGGTGGTGACCGTCATGGGCCAGGAGCGCATCGGCTCGGTGCTCAAGCATTTCCCGGGCTATGGAAACAACCAGGACACCCACACCGGCGTGGCCGTGGATGAGCGGCCCTATGAGACCTTTGAGACCTCCGACTTTCTCCCCTTCCAGGCGGGCATCCAGGCGGGGGCGGACGCGGTGCTGGTGAGCCACAACATCGTCACCTCCATGGATGAGAGCCTGCCCGCCTCCCTCTCCCCCGCCGTCCACCAGATCCTGCGGGACACCCTGGGCTTTGACGGGGTCATCCTCACCGACGACCTGGCCATGGAGGCGGTGGCCCAGTACGCCCAGGACGGCTCGGTGGCCGTGCTGGCCGTCCAGGCGGGCAACGACATGGTCCTCACCACCGACTTTGAGACCCAGATCCCCCAGGTCATCGCCGCCGTGGAGGACGGGACCATCCCCATGGAGCAGATCGACCAGTCGGTGGCCCGGGTCCTCTCCTGGAAGTACGACCTCGGCCTGTTGGGCTATTAAACCACGCGCGCGGTCCGGGAACCTCTCCGGCCGCGCGTTTTTTCTCCGCTGAACCGAGTTTCCGCCCCAAAAAGTTTCCACAGTTCCGCCCCCGGATGTGGAAAAAATCCGCCCTCGGAGGTTATCCCATGACCCCACTCTGTGATGTTCTGAAAAACTACGCCGCCGGGAACCCCGCCCGCTTCCACATGCCGGGCCACAAGGGGGGCCCCCTCCCCCTGCCGGAGCTGTCCGGCGCGGCCCGGCTGGACGTGACCGAGATCTCCGGCACCGGCAACCTGTACCTGGCCGGGGAGCCCTTCGACTCCGCTCAAAAACCGTGGGCGGAGCGCTTCGGCTTTGAACACTGCCAGTTCCTCACCGGCGGTTCCACCATGGGCATCCACACCGGCCTGTCCCTCCTGTGCGCCCCGGGGGATCAGATTTTGGTGGACCGGAACTGCCACCGGGCGGTGTTCAACGCCATGGCCCTGCTGGACCTGGAGCCGGTGTACCTGGAGCGGCCCTGGCTGGAGCGGGAGAATCTTATCGGCCCCGTCACCCCGGAGCAGGTGGAGTTTTCTCTGAAAACCCACCCAAATATCAAAACGGTCTGTATTACTTCCCCTACATATGCCGGAGTGTTGTCTGATATTAGGGTCATTTCCCCCGTCGTCCACGCCCACGGGGCCAGGCTCTTTGTGGACGGGGCCCACGGGGCCCACCTGCCCTTCCTGGGGCTGACCCCATTCGCGGGGGCGGACGGAGTGGTGGTCAGCGCCCACAAGACCCTCCCCGCCCTGGGACAGGCCGCCCTGCTGTTCACCGACGGCCTGGACCCGGACCGGGTGCGGCGGATGGCCTCAGTGTTCGGCACCTCCAGCCCCTCCTACCCCATCCTGGCCAGCATGGACGCCGCCCGGGCCTGGCTGGAGGGGGACGGGGCCCGGGCCTACCGGCAGACCGCCCTCCGGGTGGCCCAGCTGCGCAGCAGGTTCCCCTCCCTGGCCGGGGACCTGTCCCTGGACCCCGCCCGGCTCACCCTGAACGTCCAGGACGGCCCCTCCTTCGCCCGAGCCCTGGAGGAGCAGAACATTTTTCCCGAGATGGAGGACGGGGGCCACGTGGTGTTCATCTGCACCCCCCAGGACCTGGAGGAGAACTTCGACCGCCTGGAGCGGGCCCTGGAGGGCATGGAGGACCGGATGGGGCCCTGTCCCCCTCTCCCCTCCCCTCCCCTGCCGGAGCGGGCGTGCTCCCTGCGGGAGGCCCTCTTTGCCCCCACCCAGCTGGTCCCCCTGTACCACAGCTCCGGGCGGGTCTCGGCGGCCCAGATCGCGCCCTATCCCCCCGGCGTGCCCGTGGTGGCCCCCGGGGAGCGGATTTCCGAAAAAGAACTGGCCTATTTCCGGAAGATAGGGTATAATAGTACAGATATCCCTGTGATCGTATCCCGAGACGGGGGGTTTTAAGGCAAACGGGCAGGGTTTCGCCGCCTGCGGGCGGCGACCTACTTTGCCCGTGGCGGCAAAGTAGGCAAAACGCCACCGGGGACGGCTCCAGATGAGCACTTCGTGCTCATAGTCGCCTTTCCCCGGACCCCTGTTTACGGAGGCCGCCAATTAGGCTGCCTTGGCAATCGTCGCAAAGGCGCGGGTGGTTCAGCTGACTGGTTTCCGTTTTATTTCCGCTGCCGCTGAGGGTCCGGTAACCTTTGGGCGGTGCTCCTTCTGGCGGAAAGCGCGCCTTTGTGTGAGTGGGGCTCAAGTGCGGCTCAGGGGAACGGCGGGAGGGGCAAGCCCCTCCCCTACGAGAGTACCTCAACGGTTTCGATTTTGCGTAGGGGAGGCCCTTGGGCCTCCCGCCAGCTCCGCACCGGGAGCGTTGGTTGAGAACACTCAGGCGCAGAAGTTGAACCGCACCAACTCCAATTTTCCAAAAACCCAGGGCCCAGTGGCCCGGAAGAAATCGCGGAAAGCCACTCAGATTTTGCGCGCCGGAAATGTTTTGCCCACCCCAAGGGGTAACCCCCGTAAATGGGGTCCGGGGAAAGGCGACTATGAGCACGAAGTGCTCATCCGGAGCCGTCCCCGGCGGCGTTTTGGTGACTTTGCCGCCGTGGGCAAAGTCACTCGCCGCCCGCAGGCGGCGAAATCCCCCCTGCAAAAAACACAAATAAAAAGTGAGGAACCCCCTATGGAACTCTCCCCCCTGGCGGGCAACCGCACCCTGAAAACCCAGCTCTCCCAGCAGGAGGAGGGGCGGGGGCTGTCCCACGCCTACATTCTCTCCGGCCCCGCCGGCTCGGGCAAGCACACCCTGGCCCGGCTTTTGTGCGGAGCCATGCTGTGCACCGCCCCGGCTCAGCAGCGGCCCTGCGGCCATTGCGGCCCGTGCAAAAAGGTGCTCTCCGGCATCCACCCGGACGTGGCGGTGATCTCCGGCCCCGCCCAGGGGAAGCCCATCACGGTGGACCAGGTGCGGCAGCTGCGCGCCGACGCCTACATCCGCCCCAACGAGGGGGAGCGGAAGGTCTATCTGCTGGAAGGCGCCGACCGGATGAACGCCAGCGCCCAGAACGCCATGCTCAAGCTGCTGGAGGAGGGCCCCGCCTACGCCGCCTTCCTGCTGCTGGCGGAGAACGGCGGCGGGGTGCTCCAGACGGTGCGTTCCCGGTGCGAGGAGCTCTCCCTCACCCCCGTGCCCCCTGGGGAGGCGGAGGAGTGGCTGAGGGCCCGCTTCCCGGACCGGTCCGGGGCGGACCTGCGCCGGGCGGTCCAGGAGGCCCAGGGCATTCTGGGCCGGGCGGTCTCCCTGTTGGAGGGGGACGGCGGACAGGCCCAGGAGCGCCGCGCCCAGGCGGACACCCTGGTCCGGGCCCTGGAGGGGACCGACGAGCTGGCCCTGTTTGAGGCCAGCCTGCTGCTGGAGAAGGCCCCCAAGGAGGAGCTGCCCCGCCTGTTGGACCAGCTCTACCTCCAGCTGGGGGAGCGGCTGGCGGTGAGCGGGAAGAAAACCCGCCTGCTGAAGGCGGCCGCCCTGGTGCGGAAGCTGCGGGGGGCGGCGGAGCTCAACGCCAACCCGGGCCAGCTCTCCGGCTGGCTGTGCGCGGGCATGTTTTTGGAGAATGAAAAAGGCAGAATGCAGAATGCAGAATGATGGTGTCCCGGCGGAGCCGGGACGATCAATCCCCGCCTTCGGCGGGATACTTCTGTTGGAGCCGGGGGAGGAAGAGAGGAGGCTCTATCTCCTATCT
>CASFKT010000046.1 GCA_949295195.1 uncultured bacterium
TTGGTCTCGTCAATGGCCACCTCCAGATTGCGCACGTCGTTGAGGGCGTCAAAAATCCGGATGATGTCGATGCCGTTCTTCACGGAGTACTCCACAAACTTACGCACCACGTCGTCGGGGTAGTGCTTATAGCCCAGGATGTTCTGGCCGCGGAGCAGCATCTGCAGCTTGGTGTTGGGCATCTTGGCGCGGATCTTGCGCAGCCGCTCCCAGGGGTCCTCCCGCAGATAGCGCAGGCATACGTCAAAGGTGGCGCCGCCCCACACCTCGGCGGAGTAGAAGCCGGCCTTATCCATGGTCTCCAGGATGGGCTCAAACTTGCTGTAGGGGAGGCGGGTTGCAATCAGCGACTGGTTCGCGTCGCGCAGCACCGTCTCCGTAAACTGTACCTTTCTCATGTTGAATCGACCTCCAAATACTCTTTGGTATTCTCAATTCGGATCTGCCTTCTCACTCAGCATTCCGCTCTGTGGCGCCGGCCCCAAGCTCGCCGGAAAACTCACTGGTATCTATTTTAGTATATCTTCCGCCGCAACGCAACCCCTTAAGTGGAAAACCTTACAATTTTCCCAAGGCAAAAAAGAAAACACCGCGGTCAGCCGGGAAGAAAGCTGCCGCGGTGTCTATATGTCCAGAACTGCAGTGCCGGGAGTGTTCGTCACCGCTCGCTGCATGTATGGTCCTCCATGTAGCCGTAGTAGGACTCCTCGCCGAAGATCAGATCGTCGATGTCCCGGTCCTCCCGAACACGGCTCCAGATATTGTTGGGCTCACGCTTCACCATTGTCATGCTTCTCACCTCCTCCTTTCTGTATTTTGGGTATAAAAATACCACCGCCGCCTACCGCAAACGATGGAACAAAGTTTTGAGTTCGTATGAGCCTGTGGGAATTCACTCTTACGCACACACCAATGCTCCAGCACGCCCGCTCTGGTCCTTCCGGTTCCCCTGCTTCTCCATCTGCTGAGCCATTGGTCTTCACTCCATTCTCTCGTGGTAGCGTTTTTCGCCCGCACGCCGGGCGCGTCCATTTCCTGTTTGGACATTCGTTATTGTAAACCCAAACCTGTCATTTTGTCAAGCGCTTTTTTCAAATTTTGCAAAACATTTTTCTTGTTCCTGCAAAATGCCCCACCTTGCGCTAAAAAAAGCGGGGACCAGGCGTCTGAAAATACGCCTGGTTCCCGCACATCCGTCATCAGGATTTTTTTCTGGTTGAATGCTCCAGCAGCTGGAGCAGCAGCTCCTCGTTTCTCAGCGCCGCCTGGGCCAGGGCCTGGGACTTGTCCTGGAGGCGGGAGAGAACCGCGTCGTAGTCCGCCATCAGGCGGTCGGCGCAGACAATGGCCTCCTGGGCGTCGAAGCGCTCCACATGGCCGGCGGAGGGCAGCTCCAGTTCCTGGAGGTAGCTCTCCACTTTGGGGTCATACACCAGCCCAAGGCAGGGCACCGCCATCCGGGCGGCAAAAATCAGGGTGTGCAGGCGCATGGCCACGCACAGCTCGGCCTTCCCCAGCACCGCCATCAACTCCTGGGGGGTACAGGACTCCTCCAGCAGATAGGAGGGCTCCTCCATGGCCTGGCGCACCTGCTGGGTGGCGGCCCGGTCGTGGCCGGGCTGCATCATCAGAAACAGGATCTCCATGCCGTAGGCCCGGCGCAGGTGGTCGCACAGAGCGGCCAGCTGCCGGGGAAACTCCCCCGTCCCCGGCCAATCCCGCACGGACACCGCCGCGAAGGGTACCCCCTGGGGCAGCCGTGCTGTCTCCAGCAGCTCCTGTCCCCGCGCCTCCGGGGCGGGGGGCAGATTGAACACCGGGTCCGCCGTCACATACAGGTCGGAGCGTCCCACCCCCATATCCTGGAGTTCTTTGGCAGAACTGCGGTCCCGGAGGGTGACCAGAGCCGCCCGCTCTACCGCCTTTTTCACCCGGCGGCGGTTGGCTGGCTTGCTCACCGGACCGATGCCGTTGGCGTAGAGCATCACCGGCTTATGGAACCGCTCCGCCAGCCGGATAATGGACAGATAGTACAAAAGGGACCGAGTGGAAGTCCGGTCCTGCAGGAGGCTTCCCCCTCCGGACAGGAGCGCGTCACACTGGCGCAGGGCTCGCAGGACCTTCCATACCTGGAACCGGGGCACCGCATCCAGGCCGTACAGCCGCTCGGTCAGCGCCGGGTCGTTGGACAGGACGGTGATGGAGATATCCTCGCTGGCAGCCACAATTCCCTCCTGTATGGACTGGAGGATGGCGTCGTCACCCGCGTTGGAGAAGCCGTAGTAGCCGCTCATCACCACATTGTAGCGGCGCCGGCGCCATCCGGCGCACAGAGTAGAAATCAAAGATCACCTGGCGGCCGTACTCCCCCAGTTCCGACTTCTTCTCCGGCGGAAGGGCCAGGGCGGCCAGCACATCCTCCCGCAGACGCTCCGGCGTGGACATGGGCAGGCCCCGGCAGCAGAAATTTCCAGCCTGGGCCTCTTCCAGCTTATCCGGGCCAAAGAGCCCCTGATAGCCCTCGTTGCCCGCCACGATTACCGGCTTGGCCGCCGACATGGCCTCCAGAGCCGAGCGGGACACTCCCACAAACAGGTCACCCGCCGCCACAATCTCGTTGATATCGGTGCGGGGACCGGTCATCACCACGCAGGTGCGGCCCAGGTCTGCGTTCACCTGGTCGGCCTGGGCCTTGATCTCATCAAAGACATTGCCACCGCCAGTGATGATGAGCTGGATGCCGGGTACAGCCCGGTCCAGATCCTTGGCGATCTGGACCAGCTGCCGGGCCACCAGGGCCCGGTCCTCGTCCATCCGGCTCACATAGGAGATCACCGGCTTTTGGGGGTCCAGCCCCAGCTCGGCCATCACTTTGTCCCGTGAGACCTCCGGGGAGAATTTGTTGGTGTCGATACCGTTGACGGTGACGGTGATGTGCTCCTCCGGCACCCCGTACTCCCGCATCAGGTAGGCCTTGATGTCCTCGGACACAGCCACCGTCCGCTGCCCCCAGTTGGTGAGGTAGCGGAGCATCCCCCGGGTCTCAAAGACCCAGTGGGCGGTGGTGACAAATGGAAAGTGCATGGTGGCGTGAAGAGAACCGCACAGAAAGGCGGGGATGCGGGCGTGGGCGTGGACCACATCGGGCTTCTCCTTTTGGATGATCTCCTTGAGGAGCTTCCGGGAGCGGCGCATATACCTTACGTTCCGCCGGTGCATGGGCACCGAGTAGTGGCGGATACCCGCCGCCTTGATCTCGGGCACATACACCCCCCCATTGGAGGCGATGGCCACGTCATGGCCCTCTGCTTTCAGCTCCTTGGCCAGCTCCACGATGTGGGTCTCCGCTCCGCCGATATCCAGGCCCATGGTGGCCATTAAAATCTTCACGGACGCTTCCCCCTCACTGGGCCGAATCCGCTCCCTGGATCTGGATGTCCGTCACCATTCCCAGGAAGTAGGCGTACTTGGTGTTAAAGTTCCGGTGGGAGTTGACGCCCAGGTCATAGATTCGGTTCAGGGCCACCGAGCCGTCCGAACCGATCAGGGCGTCTCCCTCAATGGTCAGCAGGATGTCATAGTACCCCTCCGCCGGCACATAGGCCACCGTGCCGTCGTCCAGCTCTCCCTGCTCCGTACCGGGGCTGACCTCAATGTCTACAATCGTTCCCAGGGAGCCGCCGGTGCTGCGCTCTTTGTCGAACATCTCATCCCCGATCTGAATGGCGGAGAGCATGTACTCCGGCTGGTTGTTCAGCTTCATCTGATAGACCTGGTGCCCGTCTGGGGCATCTGAGTCTTTACATAGACGGCCAGAGCCAGTACGGCCACCACCAGAATTACGATTACATCAATAATGCTGATCTTGCCGAACAGGCGGCCGTCACGATCCAGAATTTTCATCCTTCCGCCTCCCTCACGATCTCCGTCACCGGGCCGCTGCCCATATAGCCGGGCCCGCGGACATAGGTGGTCTGCCCCACCCGGAAGTCATAGCCTCCGTCCAGCAGGAGGGCCTCTCCGCTGTCGGTGCAGGTGCTCTCCACGGTGATATACACATCCTCAAAGCCCTCCAGCACCGCGTCCACATAGGTGCGGGACTCCTGATCCAGCACCTGAACCACGGCAGGCTCCGCCCGCACGGACACTACGTTGCCCATCTGGTAGTTTTTCACCGTGTCTACCAGGGGGTCGCCGGGCTGAATCAGCTCGCTGCTCCCCTCGGTTACGCTTTGAAACAGAATGGTGTACTGCACCGTCTGGGTGGTGGAAGCCGTCTCCCCTCCCCCAGACCGAAGGCCAAGCCAGGCCACCGCTGCGCCCACCGCCAGAACCACCACCAGTACGATGGCGTCGAACAGGTTCAGGCGCAGGCGGAATTTATGGTTATTTTGTTCCATGGGGCACTCCTTTCAGCACGTCAAGATACACTTGCTCCACATTTTTTGCAAAAATTTCTCCGGTAAACCGGCTCTGGAAAATCTCTCTAGCCCGGCAGCCCATCTGTTTCCGCTCTTCCGGGTGGTCCATCAGGCGGGCTATGCACCCGGCCAGAGCCTCGCTGTCCCGGCTGGGAAAGATCAGGCCGTTGTCCCCATCTTTCACCAGCCACGGATTTCCTCCGTAGTCGCTGACGATGGAGGGCAGCGCCAGGCTCATGCCCTCCAGAAGGGCCATGCTGGTGGCCTCAGTGCCATAGGAGGCGTTAAGCTGCACGTCCAGAATTGACAGCAGTCCAGCCACATCCGACCGGAACCCCAGCAGGGTCATCTCGTCCTCCACCCCCTGCTCCACCACGATCTCCCGCAGCCGCGCCTCAAAAGCGCCGGTGCCGGCCACCAGAATTCGGAACTTCCGCCCCTGACTCTTTAAAATGTGGGCGGCCTGGGCCAGATAGACGTGGCCCTTATACTCCTCCACCCGGGCTAGGATCCCCAAAGTGAAGGTGTCCTCTCCCAGCCCCAGCGAGGCGCGCAGGACGGCCTGTTCCTCCGGGGAAGCGGGTTTCAGGGGAGCCACTCCATTCATTACAATGGTAATCTTTTTGGGCGAAATTCCCCCATCCGTCAAATTCTCTGCCGTAGCGGGGCTGACGGCGATGATTCGGTCGGCGTAGTGTTCGTTGACCAGCTTGTTCACCCACCGGCCTGGGGGATAGCGCAGCTTGGCGGGCACTGGGAACGCAGAGTGGCGGCTGTACACCACCGGAACATGGCACCTCCGGGCCGCGATGCGCCCGGAGAGGGCCCCATGGGTGTGGACCAGGTCCGGCTTCTCCCGGCGGATGAGCTCCTCCAACACCCGCACGTCGGCACGACTGTAGGAGCGGTCGGCAATTCCGTCCACCTGGAACACCTTGGCTCCCGCCTCCTCCAAGGGGGGCACCAGCAAACTGCCCCGAGGCACAGCCACCCAAGTCTCAAACCGGCTGCGGTCTGTATAGCGGAGATAATTTAGAATGACCCGCCCGGCTCCGCCGATATTTGTATCACTGATGATGTTCATTACTCGGATCACATGTTCCGCCCCCTCTCCGGCAGCTGACCGCGCCGGGCCAGCAGGCCGCCCAGGGCAATGAACACCCAGAACAGGAACATGACCCGGTAATTATAAAAGGAGTAGTCCGTCATGGCCTGGACCAGAAAGCCCGCCATGCCGGCGGCGACCGCCGTCTGGTGGAATCGGCTGAAGGCGTCCCTCTCCCGGCAGAAGGCGGAACACACGTCCCGGAAGAAGTGGAACAGCAGCAGCACGAAAATCACCAGCGCAATGACCCCCGCGTCACACATGATCTGTAAGAACAGGTTGTGGGAGTGGGGTGCGGTGATGCCGCTGTAACTGTACCGGGGATAGACCAGGTTGAAGGCCGCATCCCCGGGCCCGATGCCGCACAGCCAGTAGTCCTTCAGCATGGCCAGGGTGCCCATCCAGATATACACCCGGTAGGAGGTGGACTGGTCCTCCAGGTTTCCAATGCTGGTAAAGCGGGTGATGACCGAATCAGGCATGACAAAATACAAAGCCACCAGCAGCAGCGGAGTAAGCAGCAGAATCCGGGGCTGTAAAAACAGCACAAAGACAAATCCCGCAAACAGCAGTCCCAGCCAGGCCCCCCGGGACATCGTAAGCAGCATGCAGACGCACATAATGCCGCAGCAGCAAAAGTAAAAGACCCGCTTGCCCCAGCTCTTGGCAGACAGCAGTCCGGCCCCGCCCAGAGGAATGGCCAGGATCAGGTATTGCCCCAGCATGTTGGGGTTCTCTAAAGTAGAGGGCACCCGGAAAACATTGCCGAACATATCGCTGTCCACCCAGGCCTCCGACTGGTAGCCCCAGCCGAACAGGTACTGGCACACACCGTACAGAGCCACCGCCGTACCGGCAATTACCATGAGCATCAGCAGATTGTCCAGCTGCCGCTGGGTGGTGATGGAGTTCTCCAGCACCAGGGCAAAGAGGGTGAAGGCCACCGTCAGGCACCCACCCAGCAGACTGCCGGACCGGGTGACCGAGAACCAGGTCCCCACCAGATAGATGGCCGCGTACATCCAGATATAGCGGTTATAGGGGGTGTAGAACAGCTCCAACTCCCGCCGCTCCATCACCAGAAGCAGCAGGGAGAAGCAGCTCACCAGCATCAGCCCCAGCACCGCCATAGTGGGCAGGATGGGGGCCAGTACCGCCGCCGCCCCCGCCCAGAGCCAGCACTTCTGAAAGACGCTCCCCGCGAACAGCCTTCGCAGGTGAAGGACCTCATAGATCCGGCATAGTCCACGGTGGACCCACCGCCACAGGCGGGTGAATACACTGCTCTCCGACTCCGCCCGCTCCAGGTGGAGGGGGGGGTGGATAAACCACTGGATGATCCCGCTCCCCTGCCACTGCCGTCCGAACCACAGACACAGGGCGAAAAGCGCCCGATACAGGACGCTCGCTTTCACGATCCGCTGCATTCGTTCCATCGCTCAACCTCGTTTTCTCAGTTTGTTCCAAATACCTCTGGCCAGCTCCATCTCCTCCAGCCGCATCAGGCCGGCCAGCAGAAAATAGACCGCCGCACCCAGAACGGCGCAGAGGCCCAGCAGGACCACCTCGCCCAGCTTTCCCGCCGGCAGCAGGGACTCCAGCCCGGTCCGGGCCAGCCATACCGCCGCGGACATGCCCACGGCGGCAAGAAGCATCTTCCCGAAATCCCCCAAAAAGGCCCGGGAGAGCACCCCCTCCCCCCGCAGCTCCAGGGGAACCAGCAGTAGAATGGCGTACAGGGTGGAGGACACCGTGGAGGAGATGGCCAGTCCCGCCACCCCCAGGGGCTCGGTGAGCACCATGCACAGGCCCAGGTTGGCCAGGATGGAGACAGCTCCGGCCACCAGGGGGGTGCGGCCGTCCTGCCTGGCAAAGTAGGACCGGCTCAGAATATTCTGAAGGGCGTAGCCCACCATCCCCAGAGAGACCCAAACCAGGGCCTGGGAGGTGATGGACACGGAAAATTCGTCAAACTCTCCGCCCCCGTACAGGAAGGACACCAGAGGCCGGGCCAGGAGCATCAGGCCCGCCGCCATGGGGAGGACAAAAAACAGGCTCCCATGGACCGTCTGGCGCAGGGTGTCCCGGAAGGCCGCCTCCTGGTGCTGGGCGGTGAGCCGGGACAGCTTGGGGAAGATCACATTGGTGATGGACAGGATGAACACCCCGGCGATCACCAGGTACAAATTGGTGGAGTACTCCATAGCGGACACCCCCGCCCCGTCGTACAGGTGGGAGCCGAACCGGGAGTTGATGGTCAGGTTGATGGGCTGCACCCAGGTAGATACCATCACCGGCCCCATCAGGGCGAAGGCCCGGCGCATCCCGTCGGTGCGGAAAGAGAAGTTGGGGTGGTACCGGAAGCCGATCTGTTTTAAGGAGGGTACCTGTATCAGGGCCTGGAGCAGCCAGCCCGCCAGATAGGCGGCGGCCAGGCCGTATACCCCGTAATCCTCGTCCAAGAAGTAGAAATAGCCGATGATGACCAGATTGGACACGGTGCTGATGAGGGCGGGGATATTGAACCGGTCCATGGCCTGCAGAATCCCCACAAAGGAGAAGGCCACCCCGGTAAAGAGCACCGTGGGGAACATCACCCGGGTGAGAGAGGCCGCCAGAGCGGCGGTCTGGGCGTCATACCCGTCAGCAAACAGGGTCACCAGGGGCTCCGCAAAGAGAATGCCCAGCCCCGTCAAGAGGGCGGTGAGCAGGGTCATGACAGACAAAAAGTTGCCTCCAAACCGGAAGGCCTCCTGCTTTCCCTTCTTGGTCAGGTACTCACTGAACACGGGGATGAAGCAGGCCGCAATGGCCGAGGCAAACACCACATCAAAAAAGACTCTCGGAATCCGGCTGGCCACGTAAAAGGCCTTAGCCTCCATCCCAGCAGTGCCGTAGTGGACCGCCATGAGATGGTCCCGATACAGTCCCAGTATCTTTCCAACCAAGGTAATGACCATCACGATACTGATGGTCCGAGTGGCATGATCGTTTTCTTTTGCCAAACTTTTCGCTCCTCTCCCGCTCTGGTCTGGATTGAGCCGCGCTTTATTGTACACCAACCCCCTCCCTTTTTCAACCATTCTCCGCCAGATTCACGGCTTGTTCATACTTTTCCCGTCTCCTTCGCCGGACCGGAGTTTTTTCCACCTCCCCTCACATTGATTTTATGTAAATTCCCTGCTATAATGGAAGCTACCATGTCCCGCCCCGGCGGTGCGGTCCGCTGGCGAGCATCTGAATTCTATCTCAATTTACAAGGAGTGTATCATGAATCGTTCCACCATTCCGAACCTGCCCAAGCGCGTTCTGGCTCTGGTGCTGGCGGCGGCTCTGCTGACCCCCTCCGCCTTCGCCTCCGCTGGAACCGCTCAAATCAATACTGCCCAGACCCTGGCCGACGGGCTGATCTACCGAAACACCGTCTCCAACCACTCCAGTGCCGGACGGATGGAGAGCTTTGCCCTGGAACTGGAGCCCGACAGCGAGGTCTATCCCATTATGATCCAGGCCGCCGGCACCGTCTACGGGGCGGCCACCATCAACCGGGCCATCCGCACGGCGGAGGAACTGGGCTATACGGTGGTCGGCGGCATCAACAGCGACTTCTTCACCCTGGGGAGCGGCGTTCCCAACGGAATCTCCATCGAGGACGGCATCTATAAGTCCAGCCCCGAGGGGGAGCACGCCATCTCCGTGGTGGACGGCGAGCTGTGCCTGTCCGCCTCCCCCCAGGTGGAAATCACCGTGACCAATGAGCGTACCGGCGAGTCGGTCTCCCTCACCCACTTCAACAAGTGGCGCAACTCCTCCGGGGGACTCTATCTGTTCAACGAGGACTTCTCCACCGTCTCTACCCACACCGAATCCGCCGGAGGGCGGATGATCCGCATGGTGGTCTCAGAGGAGGATCAGGACACTCCCCTCACCGTCAACAGCACCCTCACCCTGGAGGTGACCGACGTCTTTGAGACCGAGGAGGCCCAGCCCATCGGCGAGGACAACTACATACTCACCGCCGCCTATGAGTCCGGCTACTGGGAGCTGTTCAACAGCTATCAGGCCGGGGACGAGGTCACCCTGACCACCTCCTGCTCAGACGCCAACCTGTCTGAGGCCCAGTGGGCCAGCGGCTGCGGCGATATCATTCTCTCCAATGGCTCCATCACCAACAGCGCCACCTGGAACTACGCCTCCGGCCGGGCTCCCCGCACCGCGGTGGGCGTTCAGGAGGACGGCACCATGATCTTCTACACCGCCGACGGCCGGCAGTCCGGCTACTCCGGCGGCCTGACCGAGATGGACCTGGCTGAGGAGCTCCAGCGCCAGGGCTGTGTCTGGGCGGTCAACCTGGACGGAGGCGGTTCCACCACCTTTGCCCTCCGCGTCCCCGGCTCCAGCGGCCTTACTGTGGTCAATTCCCCCTCGGAGGGGAGCCTGCGCTCCTGCGCCGCCTTCATTCTGCTGGTCACCGACTCGGATACCGCCGACGGCGAGGCGGAGCGCCTGGCCCTGAAGGAGGACGGCCTGGTGGTGCTGGCCGGCTCCTCCGTCACCCTGGGCGATGTGGCCGCCCTGGACGGAAGCGCCTCCACGGTCTCCAGCCGGGTGTCCGACGCGGTCTTCACCTCGGAGGACGGACTGGGCTCCTTCAACGGCGGTGTCTACACCGCGGGGACCCGGGCCGGCACGGACACCATCTCCATCGAATCTCCCTCTCTGGGCATCTCCGGCACCGCCCAGATCCACGTGGTCACCGCCCTGTCCGACCTGACGGTCACCCGGGCGGGGAGCAGCTCCGCTGTGTCCTCCCTGTCCCTGGAGCCCGGTGAGACGGTCTCCCTGGCCGCCACAGGCACTTACTGGTCCCGCAGCGCCCTGCGCACCGGCTCCGCCGGCGTGACCTGGTCCGTCACCGGAAACGTAGGCACCATCACCCAGGACGGCGTGTTCACCGCCTCCAGCGGCGGCACCAGCGGAACCATCACCGCCACCGCCGGCGGCATCACCAAAACCATCTCGGTGAGCCTGAACAACGTCCACACCGACGTCCCCGCCGACCACTGGGCCTATACGGCGGTGGAGTACTGCTATGACAACGGCATCGTCAGCGGCATCTCCGCCACCGAGTTCGGCACCAACTACTCCATCTCCCGCAAGGACTTCGTCCTCATGCTCTATGGGGCCCTGGACCGTCCCGCCGTGTCCGGCTCCTCCGGTTTCTCCGATGTGGCGGACGATGCCTACTACGCCGACGCCGTCACCTGGGCCAGCTCCAACGGCCTGGTGTCCGGCGTGTCTGAGGGCCGCTTTGCCCCCGACGACCTGGTCACCCGGGAGCAGGCCGCCACCATTCTCCACCAGGCCATGCCTCTGCTGGGCCTGAGCAGCGCGGAGGCCGACCTGTCCGTTTTGGACCAGTTTGCCGACCAGGGACAGATCGCCGACTACGCCCGGCCCCACATGGCCGCCCTGGTGTCCCAGGGGCTGATGAGCGGCACGGGCTCCGGCCTGAATCCCAAGGGCAACCTGACCCGGGCGGAGATGGCTACCCTCCTCTACCGGCTGCTCACCACCTCTCCGGACAGCACGCCGGAGGAGCCCGACTCGGAGCCGGAAGTTAATCTGGACCCGGATGCCACGCTGGCTCTGGATGTGACGGAGTACACCCTGGCCTCTACCCAGACCCTGCAGATCAACGCCTCCCTCACCGGCGGCACCGGAACCATCACCTGGAGCACCAGTGACGCCACCGTGGCCACCGTCTCCTCGGACGGCACCGTCACCAATGTGTACGCCGGGGTGGGCACTCCCTCGGTGACCATCACCGCCTCCTGCGGCTCTCTGACCGCCAGCGCGGTGATCCAGTGCTCTCCCGCCGATGTGGTGGGACAGGTCACCGCCACCACCCTGAACGTCCGCTCCGGCCCCGGCACCGACTATACCGCCATCTCCAGCCTGAAATCCGGCGCTCAGGTGGTGGTGCTGGACACCTCCACCCCCGGCTGGTATCAGATCCTCTTCTCCAGCGGCGGCGCCGCCGTCACCGGCTGGGTGTCCGCCGACTATGTCACTGTACTCTGATTTTTCAATAAAGCACGGAGGGCGGAGAACTGCTTGTCGGTTCTCCGCCCTCCTCTCGTCACAAGAAATTCGCCCTCCGCACACGTTCCCTTTCCTGCTCCCCCGCCCGCCTCTTCCGTGAGCTTTTTTTATCCTCCGGAGCGACAGATGCCAGAGCCGCCCCTTGCTGGAACGACGGCGAACCGGAGAACCGCCTTCTCTTTTTCGAGGGCTCCCTCGCCCACTCTCACCTTTGGGAAATCACTTCAACAAAAATAATAGGGCCTGGAACCAAATCGGTTCCAGGCCCTGTGTGTCTTTGGTCTATAGCAACATAAGCCAGTTTGCTCAGCGCTTTTTCTTGCTGCCCATCTTGCCCATCGCCAGGACGATCAGGGCGATGATACCCAGCACCACGAAGATGCCGATCATGCCCTGGAGCAACATAGCAACCGCCGCTTCGAGTCTCAGGATCATCTCTTGCGTCATTATCAATTCCTCCTATCAGCCCATATTGGCAAAGTACTGCAGCACTACGCCGCCGGCGACCACGGAAGCGATCTGGCCGGACACGTTGGCGGCCACGGCGTGCATCAGCAGGTGGTTCTGAGGATCGGCCTCCTGGCCCATCTTCTCGATGACGCGGGAGGACATGGGGAAGGCAGAGATGCCGGCCGCACCCACCATGGGGTTCATCTTGTTCTTGGGGGTGAAGATGTTCAGGATCTTCACGAAGAGCACACCCACCATGGAGTCCAGCACGAAGGCCACCAGGCCCAGGCACATGATCATGATGGTAGCGGGCTGGACGAACTGGTCGGCCTTCATGGAGGCGGCGATGGTGATGCCCAGCAACAGGGTGATCAGGTTGGCCAGATCGTTCTGAGCGGTCTTGGAGAGGCTCTCCAGCACACCGCACTCACGGATCAGGTTGCCGAACATGAGGAAGCCCACCTCCAGCACACCGCACTCACGGATCAGGTTGCCGAACATGAGGAAGCCCACCAGAGCCACAGAGGAGGGAGCCACCAGGCCGGCGATAACGGAAACGATGATGGGGAACAGGATGCGCATCTGACGGGTCACGCCCTGGGGCTTATAGGGCATACGGATAGCCCGCTCCTTCTTGGTGGTGACCAGTTTGATGGCAAAGGGCTGGATGATGGGCACCAGAGCCATGTAGGAGTAGGCGGCCACGGCGATAGCGCCGATGTAGTTGGAGCCCAGGGTCTGGGACACCAGGATGGAGGTGGGGCCGTCCGCGGCGCCGATGATGCCGATGGAGGCGGCGTCCTTAAGCTCAAAGCCCATGAAGGTAGCAATGATGATGGTCAGGAAGATACCGGCCTGGGCGGCAGCGCCACACAGGAACAGCTTGGGATTGGACAGCAGGGGCCCGAAGTCGATCATGGCGCCGATACCAATGAACAACAGGATGGGCATGGCCTCACTGGCCTCGATACCCACCTCGAACAGCCACTCAATGATACCGTGGGTCTCGCCGATGCCCTCGCTGACCTGGTTCATAACGCCGGACAGGGGCAGGTTCACCAGAATGGCACCAAAGCCCATCGGCATCAGCAGAGAGGGCTCAAACCCCTTCTCAATGGCCAGGTAGATCAGCACCACACCCACCACATACATGACAACTTGCTGCCATGTGATGGCAAAGATGTTTTCTACCAGAAAACTGAAATCCATGTAATTTCCTCCCTTTACGTCTTTCTCTTTTGCAGCCTTTTGGGGGTGTGCCCGCATGCACCCTGTGAGCATGACAAAAAAGACCTGCGTTCCCCCATCAGAACACAGGTCTGGTCATTTCAGGCAAAACCAGGAAGGAAGGACCTTCCAGGATTGTTGGCTCTGCCACACAGCAGATACTGTGCCGACTACTCCCCTTAGCCCGACTATCGTATCAAATTATTCTTCCAATGTCAAGAATTCTTCTCCAAAAATTTATTCCGTCTTAACGGGCTCCGGCCTCTGCTACAGCCGCCTCAATGGCGCTCTCCTCGTCCCGCATGGCGGACAGGGTCTGGTCCAGCAGCTCGTCCAAATCCCAGCCCAACAGCTCCGCCCCCTGGGC
Organism: uncultured bacterium; assembly: GCA_949295195.1. GTDB lineage: Bacteria > Bacillota > Clostridia > Oscillospirales > Oscillospiraceae > Lawsonibacter. Next base: position 13,676 of record CASFKT010000046.1, read on the forward strand.
GATGATCTCCCGGGAGCAGCCGGCGGCAAATTTCTTGTCCTTGAACTTCTTTTTGAGAGACTTGAGCTCCATATCCGCCACGCTCTTGGAGGGGCGCATCCTCCGGCTTAATGTCCACCCGGTGGCCCCAGCCGTGGCTGGCGGTGGCCCGGATGATGGCCTCGTCCACCCCGGCCTCCCGCATGAGCTCCTGGGACTTCTCGCAGTGCTCTTCGGGCCAGCGCTCAAAGTCCAGGTCGTGGAGCAGGCCCACGATGGACCAGAACTCCTTCTCGTCCCCATAGCCCAGCTTGTCCGCAAACCAGCCCAACACGTGCTCCACCGTAATGGCGTGACGGAGGTGAAAGGGCTCCTCATTGTACTGCTTCAGCAGGTCCCAGGCCTGCTCTCTTGTGATTTGCATGTTTCATTCCCCCCACGTTTGATTCAGATAGGAGTGATGAGACAGGCAATCTTCTCCCCATACTGCAAACTCCTATCTCCTAATTCCTAACTCTCTCAATATGCCACCACAATGCCGCCCTCATTTGCGTACACGGTGGTGATGCCTCCCGCCTCCAGAATGAGGATCTTCCCCGCCTGGCAGGTCTCCTCGATCCGGTGCTTCACCTGGAAGGCCCGGTCCAGGCAGCCGCAGTGGCAGATGGCCACGGTGCGCCCCTTGTGGGCGGGGTCGGCGGCGATGCGCTCCACCAGCTTGT
>CASFKT010000047.1 GCA_949295195.1 uncultured bacterium
CGCCATGGGCAAAGTAGGTCGCCGCCCTCAGGCGGCGAAACTACCCTGCGTACTACGAACCCAATCTAAAACCTGCCCCCTCATCCGTCACGGCTTCGCCGTGCCACCTTCCCCCCAGGGGGAAGGCTTTTTGGGGGGGAGCGCCCCCTCATCCGGCCCTTCGGGCCACCTTTCCCTATTCCCTCTGGCCTTCGGCCATTTCCCCCTGACAGTGGGAATCGGCCCCTTGAAAAGGGGAGTCGGCCCCCAGGGGGGAAGGCTTAGTGGAGAGAGAACCGCGAAACCTCCCCCACAGCACAACCAAAAACAAGAAGAAAGAAGGACCCCCCATGCACATCGATCCTACCGTATACACCGGCCGTCCCTCCGACCAGCGCATCCCCCAGGAGGAGGCCATCTACCACAAGCTGGAGGAGCTGTCCATCCCCTTCACCCGGGTGGACCACGACCACGCGGACACCATGGAGGACTGCCTCCGGATCGAGTCCGTCCTGGGGGGCAAAATCTGCAAAAACCTGTTTCTGTGCAACCGCCAGCAGACGGAGTTCTATCTGCTGATGATGCCGGGGGACAAGCCCTTCAAGACCAAGTACCTGTCCGCCCAGCTGGGGTGCTCCCGGCTGTCCTTCGCCGACGCCGGGCACATGGAGGAGTATCTGCACACCATCCCGGGCTCCGTCTCCGCTCTGGAGCTGCTCTTTGACGCCCAGGGGAAGGTGCAGCTGGTCATCGACCGGCCCCTGCTGGCCGACGACACCATCAGCGGCCACCCGGGCATCTCCACTTCCACCCTGCGCATGAGGCGGGAGGACCTTCTGAACTATGTGGCGGCGGTGGGCCACAGCCCCATCTATGTGGACCTGCCCGACCCCCGGGAGACCGGGGAGGCGTGACCGCTCCCCAAGCGATACAGCCCGCCCGGGCAGACCGGGCGGGCGTTTTTGTTACCAATGTTTCCAAAAAGACGGGGATTTGTTACCGGTTCGCCGGAGGATTGAAACCGTTTCTTAAAGCGTTCTTAATCTTGGGGGTGTACAATGGGGATACCATCAGAAAGGAGTGGGTATGATGAGCCGGAAGGTCAAATGTTTGCCATTCCTGCTGCTGAGCGTGCTGGTCCTGCTGGCCGCCTGCCAGCCCGGGGTCGGGGAGGCGGGTGCCTCCCAACCCGCCGCTTCGGAGGAGCCCTTCGTCTTTACCCGGGAAAATATGCCCCGGCTGGACGGGTCCACCTCCACCGTTCCCCTGGCCCAGGCCATGTGCGCCGTGCTGCTGGGGGAGAGCCCGGAGGACGTATCCGATCTGGTGCAGTTCTCCCGCACCACCCAGTCCTACCGGAACCTGATGGCCGGGGAGACCGACCTGGTGCTGGCGGCGGAGCCCGCCCCCGAGGTGCTCTCGGAGCTGACGGAGCAGGACCGGTGGCTGCTCACCCCCTTCGCCACCGACGCGCTGGTCTTTGTGGTAAACCAGGACAATCCGGTGGACAGTCTCACCGTGGAGGAGATCCAGAAGATCTACACTGGGGAGATCACCAACTGGAGCCAGGTGGGGGGCGAGGACCTGGACATCGCGGCCTTTCAGCGCAACCAGGGGGCGGGAAGCCAGACCATGTTTGAAAAGCTGGTGATGGACGGTCTCACCCCCATGGACCCGCCGGAGGCCTGGGTGTCCGACTCCATGCTGGGCCTGCTGGAGGGGGTGCGCTCCTACGACAACTCCCCCGCCGCCATCGGGTACACCGTGTACTACTACGCCAACGACATGGAGATGGCCCAGGGGCTGAAGGTGCTGAAGGTGGACGGAGTGACCCCCTCCGCCCAGAGCATCCGGGACGGGGATTACCCCTTCCTCAACCCCTACTTCGTGTCCATCGCCAAAGACGAGCCGGAGGACAGCCCCGCCCGCATCCTGTACGACTGGGTGCTGGGCCCCAGCGGCCAGCGGCTGGCGGAACATGAGGGCTACGTCCCCGTCACCGAGCCGGAGGAGGGATAGGCCATGCGCAGCATTTGGAGGTCCGGAGCCCCTGTCCTTCTGGCCGCCGCCCTGCTGGCCGGGTGTTCCCTGCAAGGGTCGGGCGGCGCGACCTCCGCTCCGCCCGACTCCGGGGTGACGGAGCACTGGTCCGTGCTGGAGGGGGAGGCGCGCCTCCCCGCCGTGGGGACCCGATGGACCAGCGGGCCCATGGAGGAGCTCACCCCCAGCCCGGACTACGGGGAGCTGGTGCCCTACGCCGGGGCGGGCTACTACCTGGTCTATCCCGACGGGGAGGGCGGAACGGTCCAGTCTCCCTCCCTCAGCTCCCTCTTTGGTCTGATGACCGTGGACGGGTGCGCGGTGCTGGACCCGGTGTGCACCGGTATCTACGCCTCCTCCTATCTGGACGGCCAGGGGACGAGCCACACCCTCCCGGTGTGGGAGCTGACCAGGACAGACCCGGAGGCGGGCAACCCCGGAAACGGCCGGCTCACCGCCCTGGCCGCCCGGGACGGCAGCTGGGCCGCCCCCTTCCGGTACTGGGCCGCGGCGGGCAGCCCTCTGGGCGTCTTTGCCGGAGACGGCACGGGACTCTCCCTGCTAAGCACGGAGACCGGGGAGGTACTGAAAAGCTGGACCTGGGCCCAGCTGGGGGTGGAGGACCTGGAGGACTTCCCCTGGTTTGCCAACAACATGGAGGCCACCGCCCAGTGGGCGGGGGACGCCTTCTTCCTGGGAATCTGGGGCGAGGGGAATACGGCCCATCTGCTGGACCCGGAAACCGGAGCGGTGACCACCCTGTCCGCCCAGGCGTGGTATGAGCGGGATGGGGCGCGCTACACCGCCCAGACCGGCTGGCAGGCGGAGGCCGCAGAGGACGGCACCGTCACCGTGTCCAAGGGGGATACGTCCTATACCTTCCAGAGCCCCCTGCCGGCGGTGCAGTACCCCTATGTCCAGGAGGACCGGGTGTTCTTCTACGATTACAGCTCCAGCGCCGCGGCGGTCACCACCCTGGAGGGGCAGACCGTCCTCACAGCGCCGCTGGGACAGCTCAACGGGCGGACTGGACCCTGTACTCCTGGGACGGGGAGGCGCTGATCACCCTCCCCGGCGGGACGGGCAGCTGGTGCTTCCTGCAGGGCCCGCTGGTGGAGGTGCTGGGCCAGGAGGGCGCGGCCTACTACCGCCCGGACACGGGGGAGTGCGTGTTCCGGGCCTGGTTCGACCTGGAGGAGCGGCCGGGCCTGGCTCAGAGCGAGGTGCAGCCGGAACAGCTCCCTTGAATGAGATGCAAAAACACGTCCCAGCAGGGCCTCAGCCCAGCCGGGACGTGTCTCTTTTTCGTTTGAATTACAGCAGGATGATGCCTGACGCGTCACAGGCCGCCATGGTGTCCTCATCCCACAGGGACACCTGGACCTCGCCGATATGGGCCTTGTGCCCATCCGGCCAGGGCCGGATGGGGTCCCGGACAGATTTAAATGCTCGGGCGAAGTAAATTCGCCCTGCGCCAAGGTTTTTGCCTGCGGCAAAAACGCTTGTCTGGGCAAGGCCCAGATCGGCTCTTACAGCAGGATGATGCCTGACGCGTCGCAGGCCGCCATGGTGTCCTCATCCCACAGGGACACCTGGACCTCGCCGATATGGGCCTTGCCCAGGAGCAGCATGGACAGACGGGACTGGCCGATGCCGCCGCCCATGGTCAGGGGGAGCTGGCCGTTCAGGAGCATCTTGTGGAAGGGCAGCTCCCGGCGCTCGTCGCAGTCGGCCAGGGTGAGCTGCTTGTCCAGGGACTCGGGGCTCACCCGGATGCCCATGGAGGACAGCTCGATGGCCTGTCCGTTGACGCTGTCCCAGCACAGCAGGTCGCCGTTCAGGTTCCAGTCGTCGTAGTCGGGGGCCCGGCCGTCGTGGGGCTTGCCCGACTTCAGCTTGCCGCCGATGCCCATGAGGAAGGTCACCGGGTGCTCCTTCACAAAGGCGTTCTCCCGCTCCTTGGGGGTGAAGTCGGGGTAGCGGTCCTCCAGCTCCTGGGTGGTGACGAAGGTGATCTCCTCCGGGATCTCAGGCAGGACGGACAGCTGGGGGAACACGGAGCGCAGGAAGGCCTGGGTGTCCCGCAGGGCCCCCACAATGGAGCGGACGGTGTCCTTCAGGTACTCTGTGTTCCGGTCCTCCTCGGTGATGATCTTCTCCCAGTCCCACTGGTCCACATAGGCGGAGTGGAGGTTGTCCAGATCCTCGTCCCGGCGGATGGCGTTCATATCGGTGTACAGGCCCTCGCCCGGGTGGAACTGGTACCGCTTCAGGGCTAGGCGCTTCCACTTGGCCAGGGAGTGGACCACCACGGCGGTGTCGTTCACCCCCCGGATGTCAAAGGACACCGGGCGCTCCACGCCGTTCAGGTCGTCGTTCAGACCGGAGGAGGACGCCACGAACAGGGGGGCGGACACCCGGTGGAGGCGCAGGGCCCCGCTGAGCCGGTCCTCGAACAGGCGCTTGAGCAGGCCGATGGCCTTCTGGGTCTCATAGATGCTGAGCAGGGGGGAATACCCCTGGGGAATGGAAGTCTGTCCCATAGTGCAATGCTCCTTTTCTTATCAGATGACCGCAGGGAACCCCGCGGAATTGCAATCACGGAGGGTATTATACTCAATTTTTCGGAAAAAGGCAACGTGGGAACGATAGAAATTCCCGGCCTCCCTTGCAGGTTTCTGTATTTTGTGCTAGAATCCACCTGCCGCGGTGTGACGCGGCCAAACGAAAACGGAAAGAAGGAGAATCATTTTGATGCGTAACTGTGATTCGGTGTCTGGGCGCTGACCGGGAGGTCTGCGCAGTGACAGACGCGGAGCCTCCCGAAAGACATCACATCTTTTAGGAGGAACTTTCCCATGAACCGGGAGAATAAGAGAAGAACATTTGAAAAAGGATACTACAAGACACATCCCTGCCATGACAGCTTCACCTGCCGCGTGTGCGGCCGCCTGGTGGTCCCCGAGGCCGCCGGCAGCGGCCACCGCAACCACTGTCCCAACTGCCTGTCCAGCCTCCATGTGGACGAGGAGCCGGGGGACCGCGCCTCCGACTGCGGGGGCGTCATGGACCCCATCGGCGTGTGGGTGCGCCGGGGCGGCGAGTGGGCGGTCATCCACCGGTGCCGCCGGTGCGGCAAGCTCAGCTCCAACCGGACGGCGGCGGACGACAACCCCATGAAGCTCATGTCGGTGGCCCTCAAGCCCCTGGCCCAGCCCCCCTTCCCCCTGGAGCACATCCAGAAGCTCACCGACCTGATGGGCGGAAGCGGCAGCATGGAGGGGTATGTTTGACTTGTTTTGTCCAGGAGCGCCTGTGGTCTTCACAGGCGCTCCTGATTTTTTGGGAGAAGCCGCCTTTTGCCGGGACGGGCGGCCCAGGTGTGCCGCCCCTACAAATACAGCGCATGTACCTTGAAAAGCCTTCCCCCGGGGAAGGCTTTTCGGGCGACCGCAATGGTCGCCCCTACGACGAAAACCGGACCGGGAGCGTTGGTTCGGAAACCCAGGCGCGGATCTTGAACCGCAAATCCTTCTAAATTCAGTAAACTCAGCCCCCAGTGGGGCGGCGGGAATTTAGACCAAGCACTCCTGGTTTTGCGCGCCGGAAGGGCCGCACATACAATCAGGAGAGCGCCCCCGTAACGGGGGTCCGGGGGAAAGGCGAATGTGAGCGCGAAGCGCTCATCCTGAGCTGTCCCCCGGCGATTCTTTGGTGACTTTCTCATCGCTGAGAAAGTCACTCGCCCCGCAGGGCGAACCCCTGCAAAACGGCGCGCTGAGCCGTGGCCCAGGCCAGCTTCTCTTGCCCCTGTGGGGCAATTCACCTTCTCGCGCCCTACAGAGTACGCAGAACCCTAGGGGGCGGCGGGGGCAAGCCCCCGCCCTACGAGATTCGTCCGATCGGAAGCAGCAGATACCGCCCCCTCATCCGCCCCCTTCAGGGGCACCTTTCCCCCAAGGGGAAGGTTTGAGAGCGGCCAAAGGCCGCCCAAGATGGGAAAAAGAACCCCGCCCTTGCCAAGACGGCTCAACTCCTTTATAATGTGATATCATCCCGAACAGGGGAGGAAACTGTGATGAAATTCATATCCTGGAACGTAAACGGCCTGCGGGCCTGTCTGAAGAAGGGGTTTCTGGACTTCTACCAGGGGGAGAAGCCCGACTTCTGCTGTCTGCAGGAGACCAAAATGGAGCAGGGCCAGGCCGACGTGGACCTGGGGGAGGGCATTTTGGAGTTTTGGAACTCGGCGGAGAAAAAGGGCTACTCGGGCACCGCCGTCTTTACCCCCCACAAGCCCCTGGCCGTGGCCTACGGCATGGACAAGGACCAGCACGACCACGAGGGGCGGCTCATCACCCTGGAGTATGAGAAATTTTACCTGGTGTGCTGCTACACCCCCAACTCCCAGGACGGCCTGAAGCGGCTGGACTACCGCATGGAGTGGGAGGACGACCTGCGGGAGTACCTCATGTCCCTGGACCGGCACAAGCCGGTGATCTACTGCGGGGACCTGAACGTGGCCCACCGGGAGATCGACCTGAAAAATCCCAAGACCAACCGGAACAACGCCGGCTTCACCGACCAGGAGCGGGAGAAGATGACCGCTCTCCTGTCCTCCGGCTTCACCGACTCCTTCCGCTTTCTGTACCCGGACGTGACGGGGGTGTACTCCTGGTGGTCCTACCGCTTCAACGCCCGGAAGAACAACGCGGGGTGGCGCATCGACTACTTCATCGTCTCCGACCGCCTCCAGAACAAGATCAAACGGGCGGAGATCTTGACCACCGTAGAGGGCAGTGACCACTGCCCGGTGCTGCTGGAGTTGGATATTTAGACTATTTGGGGCCCCCGCGCGAGCCCAGCGCAGCGGATCGCGTGGGGAGAGGACACTCGCCCGCAGGCGAGCGTTTCGGAGCGCAACCGCCGCATCAGCGGCGGCTCTTAGCGCGGAGATGGAGCAAGGGAGCGGGCGCAGTTTTCGCCGTGAGGCGGAAACGGAGCTAAGCGGACTCAAGGTGAATTGGCCCAAAGGGCCAAGAGAGGGTGGCCTGGGCCATTGCGACGACGAAGCGATCACTGTCCCGTGCTGCTGGAGCTGGACCTGTAAGGGGGATTTTGACATGAAACGTGTTTTGATTGCCGGAACGGGGCCCGACCCCCATCACATCTACTCCGGCTGTGTGCTGGCCCTGGAGGCCCTGGGGCTGGAGGCCGTCCAGTCGATGGAGGCGGAGGACCTGGAGGGGTGCTCCGGCCTGATCCTCCCCGGGGGCGTGCCCGACGTGGACCCCGCCCGGTACGGGGAGCCCCTGGCGGGCAGCCTGGAGGTCACCCCGGAGCTGGACGAGCAGTACTTTTCCGTCCTGGCCCGGGCGGTGGAGCGAAACCTCCCTGTGCTGGGCATCTGCCGGGGCTGTCAGGTGCTCAACGTGTACTTCGGGGGCAGCCTGATCCAGGACCTGGAGACGTCGGACATCCACCGCTTTGACCCGAAGAAAGAGGTGGTCCACGACACCGCCTGCATCCCGGGCACCTTCGCCTATGACCTGTACGGGGCCCACGCCCCGGTGAACACCAAGCACCACCAGGCCGTCCGCCGGCTGGCCCCGGAGTTCGGGGTCGCCCAGCTGTGGTTTGACGGCTCCATTCCCCGGGAAACCCAGGCGGAGCTGATCGCCCAGGCCCAGGCGGGGACCCTGACGGAGGGCGCCCACCGGTGCGTCATCGAGGGCATCTATCACCGGACCCGTCCCATCTTCGGCCTGCAGTGGCACCCGGAGCTGCTGGTGGACAAGCCGGTGGAGGGCACCGTGGACCCCATGGCGGTGTTCCGCCATTTTGCCTCCCTGCTGTAGCGGGGCGGCTGATAAAACGCGAATACAATTTATCTGAAGGAGGGATCGGCCATGCGGAGAGCAGACCGGGAAGTGACGGACCTGAAGCAGCTGGAGGAAATTTTGAAGGCGTGCACCGCGGTGCACATCGGGGCCCAGGACGGGGAGGGGATATTCGTGGTCCCCATGAACTACGGCTACAGCCTGGAGGGGGACCGGCTGACCCTGTACGTCCACTCCGCCCAGGAGGGGCGGAAGGTGGCCGCCTTCCGGGCCGGGGGGACCGTGGCCTTTGAGATGGACGGCGGCCATGCCCTGCGCACGGCGGACACCGCCTGCGGCCACAGCTACACCTACCGGAGCATCATGGGCTCCGGCCCCATCCGGGAGCTGACCGGCCGGGAAGAGAAGCGCGCCGCCCTGGGCCGCATTATGGAGCACATGACCGGCAAGGGCAGCTGGGACATGCCCGACGCCTCCCTGGACCGGACGGCGGTGTTCGCCATCCAGGCGGACCAGTGGACCGGCAAGAGCAACCAGGCGGGCTGAGGGGGGCGGAAGAATGCCGGAGTTTGATCCTAGAAACTACCCCTACTCCTCCCATCGGAACGTAGTATACGCCCGAAAGGCCATGGCCTGCACCTCCATCCCCCAGGGGGCTCAGATCGGCCTGGACGTGATGAAGGCGGGGGGCAGCGCGGTGGACGCGGCGGTGGCCATGGCCGCCGCCATGCCCCTGCTGGAGCCCACCAGCAACGGACTGGGCAGCGACTGCTTCGCCCTGGTGTGGATGGAGAAAGAGAAGAAGCTCTACGGCCTCAACGCCAGCGGCACCGCCCCCGCCGCCCTCAGCGCGGAGCGGGTGCGCGCCCTGGGCTTTTCTGAAATGCCAAAGGCGGGGTGGATTCCCACCCTGGTGCCCGGGGCCCCGGCGGGGTGGGCGGAGCTCAGCCGCCGGTTCGGAACAAAACCCCTCCCGGAGCTGTTCGCCCCCGCCATCCGGAGCGCCCGGGAGGGGGTGCCCGTGGCCGTCAACCTGGAGCCCATGTGGGCGGAGGACTCCCGCCGCATCGGGCGGGCCATGGCGGAAAACCCCGCCCCCCACGCCTACTGGTGGGAAAAGTTCACCAAAAACGGGGAGCCCTACCGGGCGGGGGACATCTTCCGCTGGGAGGAGTACGCCCAGACCCTGGAGGAGCTGGCGGCCACAAACTGCGAGAGCTACTACCGGGGCCCCCTCATGGAGAAGATCGTCGCCTTCAGCCGGGAGACCGGGGGGTACTTCTCAGAGGAGGACTTTGGCTCCTACCGCCCCATGTGGGTGGAGCCCATCTCGGTGGACTACAAGGGCTGCACCGTCTGTGAGATTCCCCCCAACGGCCACGGCATCACCGTCCTGATGGCCCTGAATATCCTCAAGGGCCTGGACCTGTCCCCGGAGCGGGAGCGGGCGGACACCTACCACAAAATTATCGAGTCCATCAAGCTGGCCTTTGCGGACACCAAGACCTATGTGGCCGACCCCCGGTACATGAAAACCAAGGTAGAGGACCTGCTCTCCCAGGACTACGCCGCCCGCCGGCGGGCCCTCATCGGGGAGAGGGCCCTTCTGCCCCAGGCGGGGGACCCCTCCTGCGGCGGGACCATCTACCTGTGCACCGCCGACCCGGAGGGGAACATGGTCTCCTTCATCCAGAGCAACTACACCACCTTCGGGGCGGGGGTGGCCATCCCCGGCACCGGCATCTCCCTGCAGAACCGGGGGGCCAACTTCTCCCTGGATGAGGACAGCGACAACTGCCTGGCCGGGGGCAAGCGGTCCTACCACACCATCATCCCCGGCTTTTTGATGAAGGACGTGGAGGCGGTGGGGCCCTTCGGGGTCATGGGGGCCTTCATGCAGCCCCAGGGCCACGTGCTGGTGGCGGTGAACACCATCGACTACCACCTGAATCCCCAGGCCGCCCTGGACGCCCCCCGGTTCCAGTGGACCGGCGGGAAACACATCCAGCTGGAGCGGGAGGTGCCCGCCCACATCGCTCAGGAGCTCTCCCGCCGGGGGCATGAGGTGGAGATCGTCAACTCCAACCTGCACATGGGGCGGGGACAGATCATCTGGAAAACGGACAACGGCCTTTATATCGGCGGCACCGAGCCCCGGTGCGATGGGGCCATTGCGGCCTGGTGAGGTTTTGCAGGGGGTTCGCCCTGCGGGGCGAGTTCCTTTTCCACGTGGAAAAGGAACCAAAAGACGCTGGGGGACGCCGCAGGGGCGAACTTCGTTCGCCATGTCGGCTTACCCCCAGGCCCCCGTTTACGGGGGCCGCCAATTAGGCAGGCTGGTTCGTCATCGCAAAGGCGCGGGTAGCTCAGCTGACTGGTTTCCCTTCTATAACCGCTGCCGCTGAGCAACCGGTAACCTTTGGGTATCCCTCCTCCTGGCGGAAAGCGCGCCTTTTGGCGTGGTGGGGCTCAAGTGCGGCTCAGGGCGACGGCGGGCGGGTGAGGACACCCGCCCCTACGGAGCACCTGGAAAGGTGTCTGTGTTCGCGTAGGGCCGTACGCTTTCACCCCCGTACTCCGGGCGGCTCAGTGTGCCGCCCCTACGAAATATGGGGAACACTCCGTTCTTTCCGTAGGGGCCGGTCCCAGACCGGCCCGCGGGCGGCCACACGGGGCCGCCCCTACGGCGAGAACCGGGCCGGGAGCGTTGGCTCGGCAAACTCAGGCGCAGATGTGGGACCGCACCCGTCCCAATTTTTGTAAACCCAGGGCCCAGTGGCCCGGAAGGAACCGCACCCAAGCACTCCTGATTTTGCGCGCCGGAAATGTTCTGCCCACTGCAAGGGGTAACCCCCGTAACGGGGGTCCGGGGGGAAAGGCGAATATGGACACGCTGTGTCCATCCTGAGCCGTCCCCCGGCGATCCTTTGGTTTCTTTCCCATCGCTGGGAAAGAAACTCGCCGCCCGCAGGCGGCGAAACTCCCCTGCGTTCATTTATTTACCAATGACTCATTCAAAATAGAAACCAAAACGACCCCAGAAAGAAGGTATGCACCATGAAAATCGCCCAACTGTTCGGAAAAGGCAAGACCGTTTTCTCCTGCGAGGTATTCCCCCCCAAGAAGACCAGCCCGGTGGACAGCATTTACAAGACCCTGGACGGGCTCAAGGACATCCACCCCGACTTCATCAGCGTCACCTTCGGCGCGGGCGGCTCCAGCAATGTGAACCAGTCCACGGCGGAGATCGCCTCCATCATCCAGAACCAGTACCACATCACCGCCATGGCCCATCTCACCTGCGTAGGCTGCACCAAGGGGGAGGCCACCGAGATCCTGGCCCAGCTGAAAAACAGCGGGGTGGAGAACGTGCTGGCCCTGCGGGGGGACCGGAACCCGGACTTCCCGCCCAAGGAGGATTTTCTTCACGCCGACGAGCTGGTCTCCTTCATCCACCGCCGGGGGGACTTCGGCGTGTCCGCCGCCTGCTACCCCGAGGGGCACCCGGAGAGCCCCGACCTGATCACCGACGTGCGCTATCTGAAGCAGAAGGTGGACGCGGGGGCCCAGCACCTGGTGAGCCAGCTGTTCTTTGACAACGACGACTTCTTCCGCTTCCTGGAGCGCTGCCGCATCGCCGGCATCGAGGTGCCCATCGAGGCGGGCATCATGCCTGTTCTGAACAAGAGTTCCATTGAGCGCATGGTCTCCCTGTGCGGGGCCTCCATGCCCCGGAAGCTCACCCGCATCCTGGCCCGGTACGGGGACCACCCCGCCGCCCTGCGGGAGGCCGGCATGGCCTACGCCATCGACCAGATCGCCGATCTCATCGCCGCCGGAGTGGACGGCATCCACCTGTACACCATGAACAACCCCGCCGTGGCCAAACAGATCAGCGAGAGCATCTCCTCATCCGAAACGTGTAAGCACCATCAAGCCTCCCTTGTAAAATGGAGGGGGACCGCCGGAGGCGGTGGAGGGATTCTTCCTCCCGAAAGTATAGAATCCCCTGAACCGTTTGTAGGGGCGGCTATCAGCCGCCCGTTATCCCTTTCAAGACGTGCGGGCGGATGATATCCGCCCCTGCCGCCCAGCAATGAAACAGGTGACCCTATTGCCAATTTCTCTCAACAAAATTAACCCCGACGAGGTCCTGCGCTACATGGGCACGCCCCCGGATCAGGCGGGAGCGGACCTGCGGGCGCTGGCGGAGACCTGCGCCCAAGAGGTGCTCTCCGCCGCCCGGCCCCGGTGGGCGTACCGGGTGTTTGACCTGACCCCCCAGGCGGAGGGGGTGCGCCTGGACTGCGGCCTTCTCCTGCCCGGGGAGGACCTGAAGCGGCACCTGAGGGACTGCCGCCGGGCGGCCCTGTTCTGCGCCACCCTGTCCGCCCAGGTGGACGCCCTCATCCGAAGGGCGGAGAGCGGGGACATGCTCCGGGCCCTGGCTCTGGACTGCTGCGCCGCCGCCGCCGTGGAGGAGGTGTGCGACCAGATCGAGGGGGAGCTCCAGGGGCAGTTCCCCGGCTGCTTCTTCCCCTTCCGGTTCAGCCCCGGCTACGGGGACCTGCCCCTCACCCTCCAGGGGCCTCTGCTCAACCTGCTGGACGCCCCCCGGAGGGTGGGACTGTGCGCCAGCAGCACCCATATCTTGACCCCCCGCAAGTCGGTGACCGCCATCCTGGGGATCGCCGACCATCCAATCGAAGCAAACACCCGAAGCTGTGTGGGCTGTCCCGCCCACGACGGCTGCCAGTATCGAAAGTCAGGTGGACACTGTGGAATTTCTTGAACTCTTGCAAACCGGCCGCCCCGTGCTCCTGGACGGGGGCATGGGCACCATGCTCCAGGCCAAGGGCCTGCCCGTAGGGGCCACCCCCGAGCTCACCGCCCTGGAGCACCCGGAGTGGCTGCTGGACATCCACAGGGCCTATGTGGAGGCGGGGGCCCAGATCCTCTACGCCAACACCTTCGGGGCCAACCGGGAGAAGCTCTCCCACTGCAGAAAAACGGTGGAGGAGATCGTCCCCGCCGCCGTCGCCCTGGCCAAGGAGGCCGCCCAGGGGCGGGCCCTGGTGGCCCTGGACATAGGCCCCACTGGCCAGCTGCTGGAGCCCACCGGCATCCTGGACTTTGAGACGGCGGTGGACATCTTCGCCCAGGTCGTCAAGGCCGGGGCCGCCGCCGGGGCCGACCTCATCGTCATCGAGACCATGACCGACCTCCAGGAGGCCCGGGCCGCCCTGCTGGCCGCCAAGGAGAACAGCGGCCTGCCCGTGCTGGTGACCATGACCTATGAGGCCACCGGCCGCACCTTCCTGGGCTGCTCCCCCGCCGCCGCCGCCCTCACCCTGGAGGGCATGGGGGCGGACGCCATCGGGGTGAACTGTTCGTTAGGCCCCCGGGAGATGCCCCCCCTGGTGGAGGAGCTTTTACAGTGGACCACCCTGCCTATCGTGCTGAAACCCAACGCCGGCCTGCCCCACCCGGACGGCTCCGGCTATGACATTACGCCCCAGGAGTTCGCCCACAGCCTGGCCCAGCTCACCGACCTGGGGGTGCAGGTGTTCGGCGGCTGCTGCGGCACCACGCCGGAGTACATCGCCCTCCTCCGCCAGGCCCTGGAGGGCCGGAGTGTCAAGCAAATCCCCCGGCACGTCCCCGCCGCCGTGTGCAGCGGCATGCAGGTGGTGCCCATCGACCGGGTGCGGGTCATCGGCGAGCGCATCAATCCCACCGGGAAGAAGCGTATGAAGGAGGCCCTGAAGGCCGGGGATGTGGACTACATGCTGGGCCAGGCCCTGGAGCAGACCGAGGCCGGGGCGGACATCCTGGATGTGAACGTGGGCCTGCCCGAGATCGACGAGGCCGAGATGATGGTGCGCACCGTGAAGGCCCTCCAGGGGGTCACCGAGGCCCCCCTCCAGCTGGACTCCACCGACCCCAAGGTGCTGGAGGGCGCGCTGCGGGTCTACTGCGGCAAGGCCATCGTCAACTCGGTGAACGGCGAGGAGGCGGTGCTGGACGCCATCCTGCCCCTGGTGAAGAAGTACGGGGCGGCGGTGGTGGGCCTCACCCTGGACGAGGGGGGCATCCCCAAGACCGTCCAGGCCCGCATGGACATTGCCAAGCGGATCTTGGACAGGGCCCTTTCCTTTGGGCTGCGAAAAGAGGACGTGTACATCGACTGCCTCACCCTCACCGTCTCCGCCGAGCCGGAGGGGGCGGTGCAGACCCTGGAGGGCCTGCGCCGGGTGAAAACGGAACTGGGCCTCAAGACCGTGCTGGGGGTGTCCAACATCTCCTTCGGCCTGCCCGCCCGGCCCCTCATCAACCAGAATTTCCTCACCATGGCCATGTCCGCCGGGCTGGACCTGCCCATCCTCAACCCCAATGTGGAGGCCATGATGGCGGCGGTGCGGTGCTACCACCTGCTCACCAACGTGGACGAGAACGCCCGGGAGTTTATCGCCGCCTACGGAAACGCCCAGGTGTCCACCTCCATCACCACCACCGGGACCGCCGCCCCCTCCCCTGCCGCCGGCGGAAAGCGGGATCTCACCGAGATCGTCCTCACCGGCTTGAAGGGGGAGGCCGGCCCCGCCACCAAGGCCCTCCTGGAGACCCGGGAGCCCATGGACATTGTGGACAACATCCTCATCCCCGCCCTGGACCGGGTGGGGGCCGACTTTGAGCAGAACAAGGTCTTCCTCCCCCAGCTCATCCAGTCCGCCGGGGCCGCCCAGGCCGCCTTTGAGGTGATCCGGGACACCCTGGCCCAGAAGGACGGGGGAACGGTGAGCCGGGGCACCGTGGTGCTGGCCACCGTCAAGGGGGACATCCACGACATCGGCAAGAACATCGTGAAAGTTCTTTTGGAGAACTACGGCTACACGGTCATCGACCTGGGCCGGGACGTGGACCCCGCCGCCGTGGTGGAGGCCGCCCGGAAATATGAGGCCCCCCTGGTGGGTCTGTCCGCCCTGATGACCACCACCCTCAAGAGCATGGCGGAGACCATCGCCCAGCTCCACTCGGCCAGCCTCCCCTGCAAGATCATGGTGGGGGGCGCGGTGCTCACGGCCGACTACGCCCAGGAGATCCACGCGGACTTCTACGCCAAAGACGCCAAGGAGAGCGTGGACATCGCCAAGCGGGTCATTGGATGATCCGCCGGTCCGGCGCGGGCGCAGACTCCCCCTGCCCCCATATTGCAGCACAAAGCCCCTGTCCGAAGCGTGCGCTTCGGACAGGGGCTTCTTCTATGTATGCTCTGTCAGCTGGTCAGGTATCTCTATCTATCAGCTGGACTGGGTATACCGGTCGGCCACCGGCAGGTTCAGGTCGTCCTCCGTCAGGTCCCGGGTGTAGGGGTTGACCAGGGCGTTCAGAGTGGGCAGAATGTCCTCCGCCTCATAGAAGTAGTTCCAGGAACTCCCCCATTTATAGCCCTTCAGCACACCGTCGCCCCGTCCGGTAAGGCTGCCCTGCTGAACGGCGGTGGACAGGTCCAGCTTCATGGCCTGCTCGGCAAAGTAGGCCATGTCGGTGAGGGACAGGTTGGTCTCCACGTAGGAGTTGAAGATGTCCAGGAAGGAAGTCACCTTGGTCAGGGAGTTCCAGGAGACCACCTTTTGGGCCAGGGTGATGAGCACCTCCCGCTGGAACTCGCCCCGCTGCACGTCGGTGTACCACTGGTTCGCTTTGTAGTTGGGGCTGCTCTTGTTGTCATGGCGGTAGCGCACCGCCTCCATGGTCTCCTGGCCGTCCAGGTGCTGATAGCCGGCGCTGAAGTGGATGTGCAGTCCCTGGACCGGGTCGTCGTAGTTCATGTCCAGGGGGATCTCAATGTCCACGCCCCCCAGCTCGTCTACCAGGGCGATAAAGCCCTTCAAGTCCACATGGATGTAGTAGTCCACCGGGACTCCAAAGAGCTGCTGAATCTCCTCCATCAGCACATCAGCTCCGCCGTTGTGGTAGGCGTAGTTAAGTTTGGGGCTCTGCTTGGTCCAGGTGCGGTTCACCGCCGTGTCCCGTGGGATGGAGATCATGCCGATCTTTCCCTGGACCGTGTCAAAGCTCACCAGGATGATGGTGTCGGTGTTGCTGCTGTCCACATCCTTGCCCAGAAGGACGAAGTTATAGACCCCGTCCCGGCGCACCAGGGCGTTGGGGTCCTCCGGGTCCGCTACAGGGAGAGCCGTATCCCCCGTGTCCGGGGCCGTCGTCTCCGACTGGGGAATGGTGGGAGGCTGCACCAGCAGCTCGTGGGCGATATAAAGTCCCACCACAATGGCGGAACAGATCACCAGAAATACGTACAGCTTGAACAGGATGCCGTGGCGGCGCTTCGGCCTGCGCCGGGGCGGGGCCTGCTGCACCCGCCGTCCGCCGGCGGCGCTTCGGCCGGAGCCGCGGTAGACGCGGGGCTCCTCTCTTGTGCGGGAATCGACCAAGGCCGGCTCTCTCCTCTCCAAAAATGAGATAATACGGTCCCAGTATAGCCAATCCGCCGCCGTTCGGCAAGAGGGTCGGGGCGATATTCAAAAATTCTTAACCATTTCTCGGATTTGGCGCACCGTCCACGCGGCGGGAAAGGGCCGCTCCGGAAGCTGGACGGGAGGGGCAGACGCCTTGACGGCGGCGGGGGCGCGTGCCAAAAGAGACCCTCATCCGGCCCTTCGGGCCCCCCTCCCCCTTTTGTCCCTTCGGGACATTTCCCCCTGATCGGGGGAATCGTCCTTCCCCCTCCAAGGGGGAAGGATTGCGGGCGGCTGATAGCCGCCCCTACAGGAGGAGGGGTGGCCGGTCCCATTCTCCTGGGGCCGGTCCCAGACCGGCCCGCGGGCGGCCACATGGGGCCGCCCCTGCGGCGGAAAACAGCCTCGGGACGTTGGTTCGGAAACGGCAGGCGCAAAAGCGGAACCGCACCAACTCCAATTTTCCACAAACCCAGGGCCCAGTGGCCCGGAAGGAACCGCACCCAAGCACTCCTGATTTTGCGCGCCGGAAATGTCCTGCCCACTTCAAGGGGTAACCTCCGTAAAATGGGGTCCAGGGGCGGCGAATATGAGCGCGAAGCGCTCATCCTGAGCCGCGCCCTGGCGCCTCTTTGGTTTCTTTCTGGGCGTCCAGAAAGAAACCCGCCCCGCAGGGCGGAAC